>NZ_CP051764.1:0-4566 GCF_015708635.1 Candidatus Sarcina troglodytae | reverse complement strand
ATTAATTACCTCTCTCGACAGCAATTACAACTAACACACTACATATAAAACTATACAACAAAATTATAATATATAAGTAAGATTTTGTAAAGGGTTTTTATAAAAAAATTTGACTTTTTTATTTATTATATGTTATTATAAAAAGTATAAACATTTTTAAAATTATAGGTATACCCCAAAGTACATTTTAAATGTACTTTTTATATTTTCGGTTCGATTTTAATATATCGTGGACTTTAAATAGGTAATAGACTATTCCCCAAAATACACTTAATAAATTCTCTAAACTACCCCCCTATATAATTGTGTAATCGTTTAATTAAAGCTTTGAATTAATACTAATAAAAAACATTAATATAGTAATAAAATACGCTTAAATGGGCGTATACACTATGTATACCCTACTTATACATAATATTTATTGTATATCTTTGTCCGCTTATATCCTTATGCATAAAAAAGCATTAACCTAATTGCTAATACCATGTTAATTTGTTTACTTTTTCTATATCTATTAAGTAATTTATTCTTATCTGTTGTTTGTTATTGCTCCTCTTTTTGATACTATTTAACTATTCTACAAAGTATCATTTAAACTATAGATTGATTAATACTTTCATCATGCAATCATTTTAACTATAAGTCAATTTAATTTGATTGTTTTTCATTAAATATTTAATTTAATAGTTATTTTGATACTTTTAATAATAAATAAGAGCGTTAAGAATACTTAACACCCTATATTTTTAAACTTTCTCTTTTTCAGTTAACACTTGCAAATAAAATAGTTGTTCTTTTTGTTTTATTAATGTTTCTTCCTGCATTTCTAAATGCCTAACCATAAACAAACACACACACCACATTAAAACAGATAATATAACCATAGTAATTCCTATCCCCATATTTAATGAAGAGTACACTTCTCTCGTATAATAATAACTTTCATTTTCCACTTTGGTAAAAGCAATTATTAATCCACCTATTATTCCTAAAACTAATATCAGCCATCCTACAAAAGTTAACACCATATTTAATTTGCTTTCACTTTCAAACTTCTTCTCTTTCATCATTCCACATTTTCCTTTTTTATATAAATTATAACATATTTTTTAATTATATATTAATTTGTTCTCATAAAACAATACTTTTCTTTTTTAAATATTGAAATTTTTCTTATGAATCCTCCTATCCCTTAAAAGACATATAATTATAGTGCAAACATACTTCGCATAAGCATCGCAAATTAACGTTTTTACGTTGTTTTTATACCGTTAACATAACATTTTATCGTTATCGTCTTTAAGCATAGTTTAACAATATAACACATAAAATTATTATTTTATTTAAAAAGCATTTTATGTATTATAAGACGTTATAAGAGGGCTACAGACGTTTTATATAATTAATATACTATTACATTGTAATTATATTAGATTGCTTATAAAGGCGTATAAGGGCATTTAAACATATATGTATATTTTTCTTTGTATTAATATGTATTTTATATAATAGCGTTTTAAAGCTCCATAAAGCCTATCTATATAATTTTATGCTTACGTTTGCTAAACATTGCTATACAACTATTATGTTTAACATTGTTTGCAGTCGTTTAGCAATGCTAATCTTAACTAAGCGTTTATATACTTATTGCATAGTTATTTAACACTAAACAATGTTTAGTTAAATATATGCTTAAAGTTTAAAAAATATGCTATTTAAATTATTTTTAATGTAATATAAACGTACTTTGTAACTTTTCATAGCATACTCCCCCTCTTCCCAAACCACAAGGGTAACTTAAACTATATCTCCTAACTAAAAACACCCAACTATATCTCCTAACTAAAAACACCCAACTATATCTCCTAACTAAAAACACCCAACTATATCTCCTAACTAAAAACACCCAACTATATCTCCTAACTAAAAACACCCAACTATATCTCCTAACTACCTCTCATAACGAACCAAGAGAGTAGGTATATAATTGTACATATAATGTATTAATATTTGACCGTTGATAATGAATGAGAATGGCATAACCATGCATATTAGAAGGTGTTTTTACTATGACATTTCGTGTATTAATATTTGACCGTTGATAATAATTATCAATCATATATTTTTATACAAAAAAGGCATATAAATTTTACTTTATATACCTTAAAATTTCTAATAATTTAATCTGTAAATATTGTAATAAAATCCATTATTTTTACTTTCTTGTCTATACCAAATACTTAATAATTTTTCATCCAATAGGTTTTCTATCATTTGTGATATTCTTCCTTGTGTAACTCCTAAACTTTTGGCTAAATCTATCTGATTAAACTGAAACAAATTACCTTTCAAAGTTTTTTGATCCTCTCGTTGTTGTTTATGATGTAAATATCTCATATAGTTATATAATCTTAATTCTTCAGTTGATATATTGCCTTTTATACATTCATAAGTAGCACTATACGATATATTGTAAGTTAATTCAATTTTTGCTCTATCTCTTTTAAGTATATAAATATTTTTAATACCTTGTCTTGCATTACCTTTTATTATTTCAATAAATCCATTTTCCTCTAAGTTATTTAAAGCAGTTCTTACATACTTTTCAGTTAATGCAATATTTTTTATAACTTTCTTTTTAGTATAAGTTAATTCCGTCATGACTTCATCTATAGTTAGTCCATCAGCATGATTTTTTAACACACTATATACTAATAAATCATTACTTTTCATAACCTTAACACCTTTCCTATTGTTTACTCTTAATTTACCCATAACAGTTTCACTCACAGTTAATATTTTATCATCATTATAAATAAAATCTGATATTACTTTACTGTAACAATCATCCTGATACTCACACTGACTACAATTTAACTCTAAACTATTTTTATTATTATATATATGTTTTACTCTATATTCTAAGCTATCACTATAGTTGCTCTTAATAGCCCATTCTTTACAAACCTCTTTTATCGTACCTAAATCTTTATTACGTTGTCTTAGAAATACAACAATATTTTGTAAGTCTTTATATCTATTTCCCTCTTCACTTCCATTCTGTAATATATTTTGTATACATTTTGGCATATTTGTATTATTTAAAGCATATTTTATAGTTGTATCATTTTTAATATTATCATCAGCTTTAACAATACAATTCTTTTCATGTAAAAAATTTATGTCATAAGCTCTAAACAATTTACTATTTCTATCTTCTAGGTGTACTATTCTTACTGTTTTAGCCTTATCTCCCTTTACATTGTACGTATAAGGTATTCTTAGTATTTGTGTCTTTTTAATAGCGTTTTTATCTGCTCCTAGACGCCTACATAAAGCCTTTTGTACTTCATAAACTTTCTCTATATCAGCTGTCTTATTCAGCATTACATAGGCATGATACCCATTTCCACTATCTACAATCGCATGACAATATATTTTTAGCCCCTTGAATAAATTAACTATATTTTTATGATTAAAGTTTTCTCCTAAATCTTTTCTATCAAAATCGAACGCTAGACAATATCTAGTGCTTAAATTCTCTTCTTTTCCGTCCTGAGCGTCTATATGTAAAGTTGCTAACTGAAAATACGTATTTAAATTATAATTACTTTTATTAGTGCTAAAACTAACTAACTCATCTATATCATTAAAGAAATACACTTTATTGTAAGAATTATCTTTATTATTCTGGAATACTCTTATTTTTTCTTTATTAAAATCTATATCTCTAAATATTGTTTTAAAAAATTTCTTTATTTTAAATTGTTTATCTAATATATCCATTAATTTTACCTCTTCTTTTTTCTGTATTTTTAATTTAAGAAGGGTATAAAAACATTGCTTTTCCATAGGTAAAGTGATATACTATATGTAGTGTAAAAGCGTAATGCTAATATTTTTTTTAATTTTAAAAGTATAGTTTAGTTTTGTTTTGAATGGGTTAAGCAATGTTAAAATACCACAAACTAAGCAAACTCTTAATTTAATAGACTGCAATCTATTAAATTAAACGCTTATTTAAGAACTGCAATTCTTAATAAGCTTATTTTTTTGCTCATTTTTACAATAAATTCTCCAATTTTTATTTAAATTGTGTACTTCTGCAACAAGGCTAAATTCTCTTAGCTTGTCTACATTTCTTATAATAGTTTTCCTCTTATTAATTTTAGTATTATATAAGTCTATTAAACAATTTTCTAGCAATAACATTTCTTCTCGATTATGTACTATATTACTAATATCCAAATACTTAATACTTGTCCAATTACCAGACTCAAATATTTTTCTTGTATTTGGATTATGTTTATTTATATGTTTACTTATTCGTGCTTGTAAATCTTCCGTTGCTCCAACATAAATAATTTCATCAAGATTAATTATTATATATAAATAATATCCAAGTCGTTTTTCTCTGTAATTCTTCATGTAAGATTTAAAATATTCTTTATTATTGTTATAATAATTCTTATTATACTCTTTAAAATAATCCTTATGTTTTTCTCTATAATTATTCATGTATTCTTTATTCTTTTTTGTAGTTGTACTTGTTATTTTCATTAATTA
>NZ_CP051763.1:0-9792 GCF_015708635.1 Candidatus Sarcina troglodytae | reverse complement strand
TAGTTTAATTAACATATGGAGGATTAAAAATATGGGAAATTATTATAGCTACATGAGAATTTCAACCAAAGAGAACAATGATAAACAAAGTTTTAATAGGCAAGAGAAAAGCTTAAAGACATATGCAAAAGATAATAACATAGAATATTTATTAAGCTTTAAAGATGATACAACTGGAGGTACATTTAATAGACCATCTTGGAGTAAACTAGAAAAGATATTACAAAAGGGGGACACGATAGTATTTAAAGAAATATCAAGATTCACACGTCAGGCTGAAGAGGGATATAAAAAATATATGGAGCTAATGCAAAAGGGTATTAATTTAATATTTTTAGATAATCCTACTGTATCAACAGATTACATAAAAAATTTAACTGATATAGCTAATACTCAAAATTTAGTTACTAAAACTGCTTTAGATAGCACTATAAAATTATTATTGATAGTTGAACTTGATAGAGTGGAGCAAGAAAGAGAACTTATAGTAAAGAGAATAAAACAAGGTATTGAAGCAAGTGATAAGAAAAGTGGAAGAAAACAAGGTAAACTTGATAAAATGAGTGATAAATTAAGAGATGACATAAAAGAGTTTTTAAGTGATAGAAGTATAAAGCAAATAGATTTGATGAATAAACACAATATAAGTCGAAATACGCTAAAGAAGTATATAGCGATAGTAAAAGGACAACAATATCAGATACAATAATAAGAAAATAGAAGATTGTAACATCAGATACTATTTATTTAGTGTCTTTTATTTTACCTCTATGCCCATTTATAAAGTTACAAATATAATTTCACATCTAAATATGATTTTAAAAGCCTTATAGACTGATGTAGAGCGAGAAAAAGGCATGCATAAAATTACTTTAGAGAATATTTAAAAATTAGGTGGGGGGTAATTTAGTGAAACGATAGGTGGTTTTTTCAAGTGATTTTTCAGTAGTTAGTAAACTTACACACATAATATTTTTGAAATGTGAATTGAAAACATATAAGATAAAAACTTAGGTTTGAGGAAATGTATTTTATTTTGTGTATTCTAAAGATTAGCTTTGCCTAAAGTGTTTATATTCTATATGCGTAATATATAATGCACTTGCAATAAGCTAATCCTTTTTTCTATAAATACACGATTTAATTTACATTCTCGTTTATTCTCTTTACGAATTGTAAGTATTCAAGGTCTAAGGAGGTCGAATATTGCTATTCTACCTCTAGTGTAAATCTTAATGATTTTCTTAGGGGAACATACTCACTCCATTCATTAGGATTTTCTACTAAAAAGGAACTTATTTCATATTTACCTGGCTTATTAGGAGCTTTAATAGTAAATGTCCCATAACATGCTTTATCTTTTTGAATATTTATTATTTTATATGGTTGATTATCAATTGCTGTTTGTTTCCAACCTACATTTAAGCATAATAGCACCTTATCAGTTGTAATATCGGCACCAATTCTATATGCTAATTCTACAGTTTCTCCTTGACTTACCTTCAAAGAATTAGGTGGATATTTAGCTTCATTACTTTCACTAAAATCATTATTTATCACAAATGTATAAAAAGGTTCTTCAAAGTAAATATCTGCATTTGATGAATTTTGATTTAATTCTATTACATTCTCAGTAGTATTATTAACGCTTAAAAAATAATCTAACACTATTCCATAGGAGTCAGTTGGTAATTCGTTAATGTCGGATGCTGATATCTCCGGAGAAGCTATTAAAAATACTGTTAGTTTAGAATTTGTAAGAGGATTTATATTTTTTAATTTTAAAGGTATAGTAATTGATTTACTTTCACCTATAGAGAATTCGTAATTTTTATATTCTAAATCATCTATGAAAAAACTTATTTCTTCGTAATTTAAATATAACTTTATCATAAAATTTCTTTCTTTACCTATATTCTTAACAACAGCATTTAATGTAGTATTATTATCAAACTCTATCAAACCATTTCTTTCAATATTTTCATTACCATTTGTATATAAGTCCAGGTAATATCCATTTTCAATTTTAAGATTTTCAGCTTCTTGATATATTACACTAGATATATTATTTGTATCATTTTTTACTAAGTATAATATAAAACAACTAGATATTATTAATAATAATGTTACTATAATTTTATTTATTTTTTTCACTTTATCATCACTCCCTTGTATTATTATATTTACATAATAATACATTTATGTTAAAATGCATGCAAATAATTTATTATAATTAAGGGGATTTATTATGAAAAAATTATTATTATCTTCTGTGCTAGCTACATCAATTTTTGCTGGGCTATGTACTCCAGTTTTTGCAAGCACAAATGCTACTTCTGTTAGTGATGATGGTATTGTATCAGTATGTGAATTAAGTGATGGTGTAACAAAAGCTTCTTGGGGACAAGGTACATTAACTTCTAAAAATCCATTGTGACAAAAGCCATGGGCTTATGCTAAAACATCAACTTACTCAGGTAATGCATATAAATTAAGGGCGCAAACGATAGTTAATAATGATGGTATTTCTACAGATTCAACACTTGTGGCAGAAAAAATGAATACAAGTTCTGTTCAAAGTTCAACTTTAACTGCTAAAACAGAAAAATGTACTTTTACTGGAAAACATTCCTTACAAGATACATCATCATCTGGATGGCAAACAGCTACTACTAGTAAGACATATTAAAAAAAGCCTTTCGCTTAATTAGTGAAGGGCTTTATGTATTTTTTGATTAGTTTAATATGCGTTTAAGAAAAATACATAGCAATTACTTGCCTATTAACTTTATTTCAAAAATAATGTAATTTGATTATTTTACATAATTTTCTAAAATTTAATTTTTATGATATATTAAAATTGGATGTTTTTATTTTAAGGGGGACTAAATATATGATTAAGTCGAAAAAAATGATGGATAAAAGAAATGAAAACATAAGAAAATACATTTATATAATTATTTTTATATTAATATTTATTAGCTTAATAGGATTAAAAATATATAAAACTCCTACAAAGATAACTAAAACATTCGAAAATGTCTTAGTTATGGATCATAATAATCAAGAAATTGGCAGAACTAATATAAAAATAGATGGATGTTTTTATAATGATACATTTATATGGGAAATATTAGGATTTAGAAAAATATTGGACGGAAATATACAGATAGGTGATCAAAGTTATTATTTATTGGGATCTTATATGGGCAAATTTACAGATAATGTTACATGGGGATCTATAAATACAAGTCCTGATGAATTGGATTATAAGTATGTATTCTTTATTTCAAAAGATACTAATCGTATATATATAAGATCATCAGATAATGAAAATTATGAACTAATGTATCCTGTTAATACAAAACAAGATTACTATGCGTTAAAAAGTGAAATGTATGGAGAATAATAAAATAAATTTTTATTTGTTTATAGAGGGAAATGACACAACACGAATATTGATCTAGACTAGTGATATCAACAGTTGTATGGTGTTTTTGATAGGATACAAAATTAAGCTAGTTTGTATCCATTTTTGAAAAGAAAAATAAATAAAATTTATAAAGAAGAGGAAATCCTCTTCTTTTTTATTTTGAATAACCATAGATTATAAACTTACAAACAGAAAATTCTTCTTTTTATAGTTGTATACATGTTTAAGCAAGTTATATAAGAGTTTTGAAGAAGTTTAATTAATTATAAAGTACACTAAGATTACGCTAAGTTATATAGAGATTTTAAAAGTAGTTTTCTCTTCACAGGTTTATACATCAGATGTTCATCTCATGAACTTTTGAAAATAAAGAGGTAGAAGTATTTGAATTTGAAGGAAAAGTATTATTTAATCCAAGACATGTTGGAGAATGTTTAAATTTAACAGATAGTGCTGTTAGAAAATCTATAGCAAATATGAATAATAAACAAGTTGTTAAATTGAAAAATTTAGATGTGAAAGATGTTCCCATCCGAAAATTAAATAATGCTGGAGAAAATTTCTTAACAGAAAGCGGAGTTTATAAACTAATATTTAAATCCTATAAAAAAGAAGCTGAAAAATTCCAAGATTGGGTAACTGATGAAGTATTACCTGAGATAAGAAAAACAGGCGGATATATTACTACTACAGAAGATATGTCTGATGAAGATATTTTGGCAAGAGCCTTACAAATTAAGAAGTGCATGTCATGCACCTCCCAAAATTAAACAATACTCTAATGTGAATACAAGTAACATTAGACAATTAGCTAACAGAGGTTAAATATAATAGCAAGATACTATAAATATTTTATATAGTTGATTTGATATTGATTTAGATACAAGAATCATAGCAAGATTATAGCAAGCTCTATCTGGTTTTTTTATAAAATAAATACACTAAGTAGTACTACTTAGTAATGAAAAAGCTTGTAGTAAAAAATTACAACAAAATAGTATGCCTTTTATTGTAATCAAAATTGGAAATTCATTTAATAATTTCGCTTTTTTTAATAAATTTTATTTGTATACACCTTTGAAATCCTGTAAACAAGCCATTTTAACTCCTAACTTCGGAAAATCTACGTTTTCTGAAGTTCTTAGTTATTATTTTTCCACCTTAATTATTTCATGATTTATTTATTATATGGCTCTATAATCAATTCTAAGACGTTTTAACATATCTCTTAAATAATTTCCATCTTAATATTTTGAAACCATTAGAATGGCGTACATTGAGTTTTAAAGTTCATAATTTTATGATTAGTTGAAGATGAATAATTTTTATAAAGACATATCAAGGTTATAGCCCTTTAATATGGATAAGGTTAGGGGGAGATATGCCAACTTTTGAAAGTGAATTACTTTTCGCTATTATATAAGCAGCAAAATAAGTTATAGTACTACTTAGAGGGTGATTGAGATTTTTTTCATATCCCTAAGGTTATTAAGTTTTATAATGTAAAATAATTCGATCTAAATTTCTTTTTATAAAAAATAGCCTAGCCACTATTAAATGCCTAAGCTGTTTTAAATTATTTATGTGAACCATAAATATTATATAGTCTTATAAATTAATCTATAAAACTTTGTTTTCTTTGCTGTTCTTCAATAAATCTTTTTGCAATCTCTGTATTATCAAATAATTGAGTTTCTTTTAATTTCTTTTCACATTCTATTAAATACTTTCTATATCGTTCACCTTTTGTTCCTCTTTGAAGTATTAATATCTCCTTAACCATATCTATAGTTAATAAATAATCTTGTAATTCTCTTTTTGCTTCATTATTAACAAGTGTGAAAATTCGAGATTTAAAAAAATCTTTATCTTCTATAAATTCATATTTCAACATTCTATTAAACCATCTTGAAAATCTATCTTTGTTTTCTATCACTTTATGTACTTCTCTAGCTGAAATAAGAGTATTATTAGTTATAATAATTAATAAATGTTAGTTGGTTCATGATAAATTCCTTTTTTTAATAAGTGTGAATTTTTGATAAGCGTTATTTAATTATTAATCATGTATAAAAGTTCACGGTTGTATAATCAAGCTATTAGCTAGCCAAATTACTTATTTTTTATTATAAAATATAATAATAGTAAAATAATATTTATATAGTTTCTGAGTACATTAATACGTTTATTAAACACATTGTTAATTGTGGAAAGATAGAAATATAATTCTAACTAAAGAATTGCTTTAAATACATAAAAATAACTAATGAAGAATAGGAGACAAAATGGCAATAGCACAAAAAATAATAGAGAGTGGTAATAAGATAAACATAATAGAGACAACATATAATAACTCATTTAAGGGCATTATCAATAGAAATGGAAGACCTAAAAGAAACTTTGAATTAATTTCTGATGATGTATTAAAAAAATGTAAATATGAGAAGATACATTCGTTAAAAAAATATAATAGAAAGTTAAATTTTATAATAAATAATAATAAATTTAATTACTTTATAACTATAAGAGGAATAAATTCAAAATCATTAAAAAAATTTTTAGGGAGAGTTAGAAAGAGTGATAAAGAACTTAAATACTTAACATTAGCAAGTTGGAGTAAAAACTTAGATATGCATTATCATATATTATTCTACACCAATTTAAGCTATGAAGATTTACAAAAGAAAATGAAAGATATTGTAGATTATAAAATCGAAAGTATATACTATCAAAAAGGTCTATTAAGATATTTCAAAAAGAATATAAACTATGATATTATCTATATTCTAAAGCAAGATAGTAAAAATAATAGTGAATTAAGAGAGAAACAAATAGAAATATTAAAATATGGTAAGTTGATGAATATAAATAAAAAAGTTAATACAAAGGTGGAAATAAAAAAGTTAATACAAAGGTGGAAATAAAAAATCCTACACATGAACAATTAAATTATATTAGGAATAATTATAAATTTAGTGGTTCCTTTGATTATAAAGTATTAGGCTCAAATGTTAGCGTAGAACAATATATAAAAGTAGTATAGTTATATTAAGGGATATATTAATTTATATGACTTAATATTTAATTATTAATACATAAATAATTAAACTTAAAAAGAAAATTATGTTATAATTTGACTGATAAAAGGAGGTGAGAACGAAAAAAGATGTTAGCTTTAAAACAAAAAGATGAAGAAAATTTATCTCCAAGTATAGAATATGTAAATATCATTCATGGAGATAGCAAAGGGTGGATAACTAAGGCTAAAATATGTAATAAGGAATACAAACAATGGCATTATAAGTATAAAGACTTAATTGAATTAAAGTTTGATGAATATAATGTGTACATTACATTGAACACCTTCTATAAAACCTATAGAAGAATAGAGTGTATTAAAGAACTTAATGCATTATTTATAGATTTAGATACGTATAAAACAGGTTTTACTAAAGAACAAATTTTAATAAATCTAAATGAAAATCACTTTAAACAATCTATGCCAATCCCTAATTTTATTATTGATAGTGGAAGAGGTTTATATTTAATATGGCTTATAAAAAAGGTTCCTAGTATGGCTTTACCCCTTTGGAAAGCAGTTGAAGAATATTTTTATAAAACATTAAAAGAATTTGGAGCAGATAGACAAGCACTAGACGCAACAAGAATATTAAGAGTACCAGGAAGTTTTAATTCAAAAACACATACAGAAGTAAAAATAATAGATAATTATGATTATTTGTATGAGTTAAGAGAGATACAAAGCGAATATATGCCTGAATTAAGTGAGAAAGCACCTGTAAGACGAGGTAGACCTAAAAAGGTAAAATATATCTATAGAGAAAGAAGTCTTTATTATACGAGGCTACAGGACATAATAAAGCTATGCGAGTTAAGAGGATATGATTTAAAAGGTCAAAGGGAGCTTATATTATTCTTATATAGATATTATTTATGCTATTTTACGGAAGATGTAGAGAAGTCATTAAATGATACTTTAGAATTAAATAGTATGTTTAGACAATCATTAAGTGAAAGAGAAGTTATACGGGCTACTAAATCAGCAGAAACGGTATTTAAGGATAAAAATAAGGACTATAAATATAAAAATGAAACTCTTATAAATCTTTTAGAAATAACAGAGGAAGAACAAAAAGAGATGAAAACTATAATTTCTAAAGATGAATACAAGAGAAGAAAAAAATTAAGAAATACTAAAGCGTATGAAAATAAGTTAAAAACACAAGGCAAATTAAGTGAAAAAGAAAAGCTATTACAAAGAAGAGTAAAAATAAAAGACCTTCTAGCCAAAGGTCTAAAACAAAAAGATATATGTTCACAACTTAATATATCTAAAGATACTTATCTTCGTGATAGAAAGTATTTAAAAGAACAAGATTATATATAATCTTGTTCTTTAGTATTATAAATTAAAAAAAATATTATTTCAATAGGTAGCAAATTTTCAGCCCTTGTATTATAGGGTACTTTGTACCTGTAGTCTTTTTTAGAAAAAATGGAGACTCTTAGTATTGTTACGGGCATATGTGAGATTGGGTATCTATGAGATACATATCTTTAAATAGTATATTTATCTGGAGAATCTAGCGATTATATTAGTGTAATTAATAACGGCAATACATCTAATGGAGATGAAGCATATAATGCAATAGGAACAGTAACAACAGCAACATTAAATGTAAGAGAACAAGCATCAACATCAAGTAATATTGTTGGAACAGTATCATCAGGACAAACAGTTACAATAACCGCTAAAAATGGAGTATGGTATAAAATATCTTCTCCTAAGGTAGGATATGTTCATAGTGATTATATCAATATAAATAGTAATGGAGATGCTAATACACCTACTTTAAATGAAATGGAAACAGTAATAAATATGATTTCAGAATTAGTAATATCAGCTATAGAATTTTCTAAAAAATATGTTGTTGTAGAACCAGCACCTGATATTATAAATAGATTAACATCAGATTATTTAATACATGTAAAGTATGGAGATTCAAGTTGGGCTCAAATAATAGGTAATTTGAACAATATATTTATTAATTTTGTTAAAAATAATTATCCAAATCTTTGTAATAAGCTTGATAAATATATAAATAATAGTAATATTGAAATTAAATTTGGTAAATCACTAATAGATCTTCCTCATTTAATGGCTACAACAAGAGGTTATTATAGTAGTTTATCTCCTGATTTTTGGACTGGTTGGGGTGGAGATTTAAGCACACTTGTAGGAGAAATTACTTATAAATGTCGTGAAAATACAACTGAAAAAAATAATAAAGCATATGAATTACTAGCATCAAAAACTCAAAATACTACATTTGGTAATGGAGATTTTTACTCAGATATAGATTCTATATATTTAGGGAAAAAATTTCACGTGCATAAAATAGATGATTTATTATATATGTATTATATAAAAGATAAATCTTATACCACACGTAAAAATATTATACTAAATGATTTACCTAAAGCAGAGTCAGTCTCTGATGCCATATATAATAAATTAACAGGTGTACTTGGGTACAACTTCCCATTAGTAGGAGAGAAGTTAAAGTCTTTCAGTAAGAAATATAATGGAAATGCAGTAGAGTATAGTGATGAGTCAGTTAAAGCATGCTGTAATGCGTTAGCAAAAAAAATAAATGAATTAGATAATTCTGGATTTTTACAATATTAAACAAAAATGAACTATGATATTTTTATCATAGTTCATTTAACTATTTTTTATAATATTTTTTTATAAATACATTCATTACAAATAATAATGTAGATGAAAATAAAGTCAATATATATACAGTTATAATATACATAACTGTACCCGTACTTGGAGGCGTATTAAATCTAAGAATAAGCGACATAGAAATAATATAAACTATTGATATTATTACCGAAAATAGAGAATACATGTAATTTAATTTATTGCTTAATACTATCAAAATAATATTAAGTAATAATAATACAGTAGAAGTTATAAACATCATTTCACCCAATGGTGTGTCATTAATTGCCCAAAGCATTAAAAATCCAGAAATACAAAATACCACTAGGTATATTAATAATGTGAATATTTTTGATATTTTAAAAATAAGATTCATATTCTAAACCTCTTTACAGATATTTTTCATAATTATAGTATTAAAGGTAAAAAAATCAAATTAAATATCTATGAACAAAACATACTTACCTTCAAAACCCAATATTATCAACTCCTATGTATCTAGTGAAAAAATCAAAATAACTATTCGGGTAAATAATATTGATAAAAATATCAAAATAAATTGACTTATAGTTTAATTGACTATATTATAAAAATATCAATCAATCTA
>NZ_CP051762.1:0-9996 GCF_015708635.1 Candidatus Sarcina troglodytae | reverse complement strand
ATGAAAACTGGTAAAACAACATTCACTATGAATTATTTGCCAAGTATTTTAATACCTAGTGATGTACAAGAAATTTTTGTAACACCAATAAAAAGTCTTATGAATGATATTAAAAATAAATATCCTAGGACTATTAAATGTAATGGGAATGTAAGTGAAATAAAGCTAAATAGTAATGTTCCAATCTTAACAACTCCTGAAAGTATGTATAAAGTTATAAAAGCGTGTGAAGATGAAAATAAACGATTTTTTATAGTTTATGATGAAATACATCAAATAATCATAAATGCAGGTTTTAGAGAGAAATTAAAAAACCCTTTGCTTTATTACGAACATGAACTTTGTATAGGTCTTTTGGGTATGACAGCTACAGCAGAGCCTTTAGAAAATATTGATTTCGATAAAAGATTTGAAATAGTAGTTAAAAATAAATTTGTACAAGCTAATAAAACAATAATATTAAAAAACTTTGCTAAAAACACCGATAATATGCTTAATTTTATTAAGTATATGAAAAAAAATAATAATAATAAATTGATAATTGCTAGAATAAATAATAAAGAGGATATAAAACTTATTAAGCCTAAATTAAAGAATTGCGTAGCGTGGTATAGAAGCAAAAATGAAAGAAAAGAAGATAAAGAATATTTAAGTGATATGGAGTTAATGGAAGATGTTTTAAGTGGTGAAGATATAAAAAACATAGATTATTTACTATGTACCAGTTTGGTTGATGTTGGTGTGGAAATACAATTAAAAGAAAAACCAATAGTTATTGATTTCCTAGATAGTACGAGCAGCATAATCGACGATATACAGTTTGTAGGACGTTTTAGACAAGGGATAGAACAATTGTATTTAGTAGGTAAATTAAATAAAGAAAATCCTAATACAAAGCCATTAAACTTTGCTAAAGAGTATAACAAACGCTTTGAAATAAATAAAAATTTAATAGCAGTTTTAAACGATTATGGTGATGAAGAAAAAACAAAAACACATCTAACAACAGAGAGTATTAGGTTTAATAGTGACAATGAAAAATATGAATTAGACGAATATGGATTAATGCAGAGTGTATTCAAAAAATATATTAACTTCTTCTTGCAAACAGAAATTTATTTAAAGTTATTTTTAGAACAACATCAAACTTTTAACACTAATTTAATTTCGATCGCTGACTATAATGGATTAGATATAATCAAAACAACAGAATTGAAAGAAGAAAAGAAAAAAATAAAAGAAAATATAAAACAACATGAAAAAGAATTTTATGATGAAATTAATTCATTGGATTTAGACAATGAAATTTTAAAAATGATATTGAATTATGAAGAGATAGAACAACAGGATATATGGAAAATAAAAAACTATCAATATCTTTGTAATAAATGGAAAGATGAATATTTAGAAGAGTACAGAGAAAGGTACAAACAAGTATCTGAAAAACTTAAAAATATAAAGATTAAAGAAATAGAAAAATTGAAAATATCTTTGATAAAAAAAGAAGTAAGCAAATTAATAAAACAAATAAATTATATTAATTATAACTTACTCTATAACAAAGATAGAAAATTAAAAGCGATAAATAAAGATATGCTTATTGTTTTTAGAACACGAGATTTTATAAATAAAATCAAGGGGAAAGAAAGAGATGTTTATTTGAGCAATAAATTTAAATTAGAATTGCTTGAATATCTAAAAAAAGAAAAAAGTTTATCTAAGTTAACGGCAATTAGCTTAAATAAACTTTTAAGTATGATTTATAACATTTATATAAATAACAAAAAACAAAATGTTATTAAATCAGTTAATACAGCCTATTATAAAAAATAAATATATAGTAAATAGCTTAAATAGTACCAATATTTAGGCTATTTTTTTAAAGTTTAATGTGTTAAAAATGCTCCCAAATTCATTGAAAAGATGCTCCCAAATTCATTAAAAAAAGTGCTCCCAAATTCATGCGTTTTTGGGAGCATTAAAAAATGCTCTTTAAGCATTGATATGACTGGGCTAGATTAATGTTCGTGTTGTGTCATTTTTCCTTATATATATATATAAATATATATTTATAAAATATATGTTTTTATTATAATAAAAATAATATAAGTTTTTTTACCTGTGGAAAAGAAAATAGCTTTAGCTATCTTTCACAGGTTTTATTGTTATATTAAATTATTATGTATCAATAAAATTTAAATTATGTATTAGTTTATACATTTTCTATAAATATAAACAAAGGTATTATAACAAATATGCATAAAGATTGCAGTATTTTCAACAAAATTGGCGAGAAAATTAATACTATTATTTGTTTTTGTAAATGCTTTTGATAGATTTATGCTAATAAATATCGGCATTTATCAGAATTTAGATATTATTTAATTCATTTTTTTTAATTGTTATTATGTATTTTATTTGAATATAGATTCTACAAATATTTTTTGTTCTTTTTTGTCTTTTATAGTAAATTCAAATCTATTAAATCCTTTTGGATTTTTCTTTTCTTTCAAAGCTCCTACAATTACATCTGTTTTTTCGGTATCATATTTAAATTCGACAAAGTAATTATTAGATTTTATTTTATCTAATATTTCTATAAAATTCATTTAAATCACTCACTTTCTTTTTTAAAATTTTAATATATTATCATTATATCACAACACACATATATATTTTATTAAACACATTGCGATTATAGCAATCTTATCCAATTTTTTGCTTATGTCATATTTCTATATCAATAACTATCAAAATAAGGTTTAAACTATAATTAAAATAAATTATTTTATATTATAGTTTTTGATACATATTTTCTTTAAATCTTTTTTAATTTTTTCTCCACAATATTATGTTAATTAATTACATTTATTTTTAAAATATGATAAAATAGTAATAAAAATAAAAAGAGGTTTATTATGGTGTTGTTTAGCAGAAAATCAGAAGAGCAAATTCAAGCAGAAAAAGAATTAAAAATAAAAAAATTTTTAAATGAAGTATCAATTCCAGGATTGAATGAAAATAATATTGATTATAATTTTATTTTAAATAGGAATTCAGTATTTAGAAAGGAAGTATTATTTGAATTGAAATCAATGTTAATAGAAAATGAAAAAGTTGAGTATTTAACTAGTGCATCAATAAAACTAGAAGATTTAAATGGTTATTCATCATGTGGAGTTTTGGCGTGTACAAACAAAAGAATACTTTTTTCTGGTAAAGTAGTAGCGAAAATATTATTTAAAAACTTTACAAGAAATCAAATACCAATAGAGAAAATCAACTCAATACATGCAAAAAAAGGTTGGAATAGTAGTGTCAGTATTAGTGACGAAGCAACTGTATATTGTTTTTCAACAAGTTTTGATGAATCAATAAAATTTATAGAACTAGTTAATAAAATGATTAAAGAGTTAAAAGAAGAAAATAATAAGGTGACACAATCCAGTAATGAAGATGATATTATTATAAAATTAGAAAGGTTAACATCACTAAAGGAAAAAGGTATATTAGATGAAACTGAGTTTGAGATTCAGAAGAAAAAAATTTTAGAATCATTATAAAATCTTAATTTTGGATTTATTTATATTCGTATCTTAAATAAGTGAAAAAATAATTATATAATTTATAAACAAAATCACCCCAAATTAGCCATGTATTATAACAAATATGCATAAAAATTAAATTATTTCCCAAAAAAAATAGAGAGAAAATTAACACTATTATTTGTTTTTTATAAATGTTTTTAATAGATTTGTGCTAATAAATATCTATGTTTATCAGAAATTAAATATTATTATCCCCCCTTTATTATTTTTTAGAATTTTGTGAAAAGAAACCTATTGGAGCGACTTTCAATATAAAATCTTGGATTTTAACATATCCCCCCATATATATCTATTCAAAACATATTGATATTGGTATTCGCTAATTTTAGCGAGATATCCACAAAAAGTATATTAAATAGATAGCTTGTTATAAGCATTTTGTGATGATAGAATATTTTGAAGTTACTCTTAATAGCTGCCATAATTAATTTCACTATAAGTATTACTTTACTAGGTTTTTATTTGTAATTTTAACCAATCATAACTTTATGAAGCCTTTGATATAATCAATGTTTTTGCTTTATCTGTTACTATTTTTACCCCCTTTTCATGAGTTTTGGGAAATTTGCGAAAAGAAACCTACTGGAGCGACTTTTAAAAAAATTCTTTTTCCTAGAGTTATACCCCCTACCTATATGTTTTTTATTATCTGCTATTCTTTTTGATTAATAGCTATCGTTTATTTTGGACAACAGCTTTATATAAAACACGCTCACTAATTTTGGGGAGCGTAAGAATAGTAATAAATAAAATCTTTTTGTTTTTCACAGGTGTTATAAAAATAAAGTTAATAGGCAAGTAATAAATTTAGAACTTAGATATATTTACTTTAGAATGATAATATGTCAAAATAACTATTTCTATAAAAATTAATTATAAAAATGTCAAAATAAATTTACTTATAGTTAAAATGACTTTATTACAAAAGTATTAAACAAACTATAGTTATTTTGTGGCATTGAGTAATAAAAAGAAAAATATTTGAATATTATTATATGACTATACATGGATGCGAATTGTTAGTTAGATGTGTAGCATAAAAGGTTTGACTTTTGTGTTCAAAATATTGATATAAAATCAAAGAAAGATAGTATATCTATAATATAAAATGACTTATATATGTCATTACATAAGCCATTTTAAAAGAATAATATAAAAATATTTATGTTATTAATAACAAAATAGTTAGATGTATGTAATGAATAATATTAAAATTGGTTATAATGATTAATCTTCACTGTTATCAGAATAACCTGTTTTTGCGGTTTATCATATCCGCTAGGAGTTTTTTATTCATAAGTTATATTTATTCTTTCTTAATAAATTTTATTCGTATTAATGTATTTTTATTTTATATAGTTTTATTGTTGATAAAACTAATATGGTCATTATTAATAATATTGATGATGCTATAAGTATGCATAAATAATCTGGGAGATAATTAAATAAAAGTCCGAATAATATTTGTCCTATTGGAGTAATGGACATTAATACAGTACTAAATAAAGAATTTATCCTACCTAACAATTCTTTATTTGTAGCATTTTGTATTGTAGTTGTAAGAGCTATGCTCGTAACTGAAGAAATTAATACTGTTATAAACCCCACGATTATCAAACTGATATACGAAATTAGAGGGCAATCACTTGAATAAATGTTTAATATTATCCCTAAAATAGATAAGCATAGTGCAATAATAAATAAATCAAGTAGCATTATTTTTATCAATGAAGATTTGTTCAATATGCTTTTACATAGAAATGGAGATAATATCATCGATATTGCTATTATAGAATTTAATAAACCAATATAAAAATCGCTTAATTTTAGACTTGTATTACATATATAAATAAATCCTATATTAATAATTGGATCATATATAAAATTTATAATTATTCCAATTATTAAAGTAATTTTTAGAATATTATTATTTCCTATAAATTTTAATCCCATATAAAAGTTTAAAAAAAAAGATTTAAAGTTGATTATATTTTTTGTTTCAGATTTTGAAATTGATATAAATATTTCACCTATTCCTGATAAATAAAAGCTGATGCAATCTACAAATAAAACTATTAGCAGTCCATAAAAACCAAATATAATTCCTGCTAATATTGGTGAAAAGAAAATTGCAAAATTTTTAAATAATCTATTTAAACTATTCGCATCAATAAGATTGTCTTCTTTTATAATTAATGGTATTATTGTGCCAATAGTTGGTGTGTAGACAGAAGAAATTATGGAAAGTAATATTGTAAAAATATATATATTAATTATGGATAAGTAATTATTTTTTAGAAAATATAAAGTAAAAAATAATACTATAGTTCCGCTACAAAAATCTAGTAATACTATTATTTTTTTCGGATTAACCCAATCTATAATAACTCCTCCAAATGGTCCCAAGACTAATGTAGGGATAATAGAAATTGCTAAAACAGTGGAAAATAATGTAGCCGAATGTGTTGTTTGTAAAACATAAAGTGATAATGAGAAATTTAACATTTCAGTTCCTATTAATGATATGAAACCACTCATTACTAATATTCCAAAATTTTCTTCTTTTAACAAAGAATATTTCATTGTACATCCTCGTTAGTACACTTATTTTTTGAATTATAGTTATAATAGATTAATTTAAGTTTTTCTTCTATATTTACTAATTTAGGATCGCAACAGTATTTGTTTTTGGTCGCTATTCTAGAGGCTGGACATCCACCTTTACAAAGTGGAACGAGTTTGCACTCACTACATTCAATAGGGGTATCTAGTAATAGCCATTTTGAATATTCATTATTTATATTTAGTCTATTAAAAATTGTTCCTATTGATTTTTCTTTTATTCCTATATAGTCCCAGCATGTATATAAATATCCTTCAGGGTCTATAACAAAAGAATTATTGCAAATAGCTGTACAGAAATTTGGGGATCTTCTAGGATAAAGATTGTGTATAGAATTTATATTGTTTGTATTATATAGTTTGTATAATAATTCTTTTTCAATTTTTTTAAATTCATTTGTAGATAAGCAATTATTTGATGATACTTTACATGCTGATGTATTTTTCTTTACAACAGGATAAAAGTAAAATTTAGTTTTTTCTATTAGGTTTTTATTTATAAAAAAATCTAATAGTTTTGATATTTCTTTATAATTTTCTTTATCTATATTAACCCTTATAATAACATTTATATATTTAGAAATGTATTCAATATTCTTAATAATTATTTCAAAGCTATCAAGACCATTTTTTAGGGGTCTTCTTTTATTATGTATATTAGATAGTCCATCTAATGTTATTTGAATATTTTTTATTTTGCATTCACGAAAAAAATCACGAAAATTTTCATTTATTAAAACTCCATTGGTAACAATGGATGAAGAATAATCAATTGAATATTTGTTGGTCAACTCTATAATTTTTTCAGATAAAAATTTTATTGTATCTACTTGTAATAACGGTTCTCCTCCATACCATAATATATTTATTTTTTCAATATTATCTTTTTTAATTTTTCCATCTATAAAGATTAATATGGCATTAATTACTTCATTATTCATTTTTATATTTAAATTATCTTCATAACAATAAATACAATTCATATTGCAGGATAATGTAGGTGCAATTGTTAGATTTAAAATTTTGGAATTATATCTATTTAATCTTTCATCACTACATAATTTTTTATATTCGTTAATATTTTCATCAACTATAAATCCGTTTTCAAATAAAAATTGTTCATTTTCAGATTTATTGTTTACTTTTTCTATATTATCATATATTTTTTTCAATTCATTATTTAAAATAGCCAAAGCTGATGAATAAGTATTATATATAATAAATTCTTTTTCGTAATCATCGTTATTATTGGGATTAATAATTATATTATAAATAGATTTTTTAAACATACATTCAACTCCTTAAAAATAAAGTACAGTAATTTTCATTACTGTACTTTTAAAAATAGATGTTTAGCCAATTTGAACTCCACATATAGAATCAACTTCTAAACCTGATTTTCCTATTAATTTCATTATTTTCACCTCTTTTATAATATTATGTAAAAGAATTAAATTTTTGAAGTGTTAATGCTTGTTTTTAGTATAATTACTATTTGATAGTTAATCAAACTTTAAATTATTTTTTTAAAAACGATAATAAACTATTATTGATAATCTATTATAAATAACTTGATTTTATTAATATTTACTTAATAATATTAATGAAGAAAATGTTAGAAATTAAGTATATAATTAATTAATATATAATTAAAAATACTAATTAAACTAATTTAAGGTAATAAAATTCAAAATAAATCAATATAAAATTTAGTAAAGTTTTATAAAACATATAAGAAGGGGAGTAGCTCCAGGAATAAAAAAATATTTTAAAAGTTGCATGGGTAGTTTTCTTTTTATAAAATTGTAAAAAAGAGGGTAAAAATATCTTTAAATATTGATAATCACTAATATTTATATATTAAAAATCTATATAAATTAATTAAATTATTAGTGAAATCTATTAAATATAATGAAATAAGATAATTTTAATGAGTTTACATAAAGGTTTGGACATTTTTGGACCACCCTTTAAACATACTATATTCTTGCATTTATCATAACAATAGACTTGCTTGTTTTTGAGTAAGTTCAAAATAGCTTAATTATAATATTTTGATTTTAGGTTATAAAATAACAGGTGTACCTTTGGGTACGTTTGTTTTAAATAAAAATAGCTATTACTCATTTAAAAGTAATAGCTTTAACGTATCACAAATCTATGATACATATTCAACAAATATTGACTGCTCTTTTTTGAACAATCAATTATAAGCTTATATACGCCTTGTAGAAATGATTTTATTATATTATATATTAATAACGCTCTCAAAATTGGTTCTCGTGTTTTTTGAATAAATCTTCTAAAGCCTCATCTAATAACTTAGATATTGGAATACGTGTCTTTTCGGACAACTCTTTTAGTTTATTATATAATTCTGTATCTATTGCACTCCCTATTCTAGTTCTATTTTTAAGCATAATTCATTATCACCTTTCCAATATATTTTATTTTATTATATGAGTTACATAATTTTATTGCAAGTGGTATCACTTTATGATATGATTATAAAAAAATAATAAAAACAAAAGGTGGTTTTGAATTATGAAACAACAAGAATTAATTAAAAAATTAGAAAAGGAGTTATTTAATAGAGATATTTTAAAATCAAATGGAATAAGTGAAAAAGATATCAAAAGCTATTTTGTTTCCACAGGTCAAAAATATCTGTGTATACAACTAAAATCAATATGTATACATTAAAATAGTACGAATCATAAAATTATGAAATGTAAGGAGGTTTTAAGAATGGATATAGAACAAGCAAAACTGATTCCAATACAAGATGTTTTATATAAGTATGGTGATATATGCCCTAAATGTGGTCATAAGCTTGATATAGGTAATACAAATAGATGCAGATGTCATAAGTGTAATAGTATTTATTCAACTGTTGACTTGATACAGACTTTATATGGAATTAATATACCTAAAGCAATAAAGATATTAATTGGCGAAGATATTAAACCTGTGGAAAAGAAACAACTTGAAAAAATTAGAATAGAACTAAAAGAAAAACAGCTTGAAAAGGAAAAACATAATAAGCAAGTAAATAATATGATATTTAAAAATAGTGTAGAACCGACACAGGCGTGTTTGGAGTATTTAGATAGTAGATGTATCAAAGAGAGTTTAAAAGGCTTAGATAAGGCGTATATTGAGATTAAAAGCAATATATATAATGGGAATGAAACTATAATTTACAGATTCAGAAAACAAGGTACAGGAATACAGAAATCTTTAAGTAAAAATAAAGATAGAAAAAGATTTGTGCGAAATATTGGTACTGTAAAGCCTGTATTCCATAAAGCGTATGATAGTAATAAATACATAATAGTTGAGGGAATAGAAGACGCTTTAACATGTCATGTTTTAGGGTATAACTTTATTTGTTTAAATTCTATTAGTAATACTGGTAGATTAATTGATATAATAAAAAACAACATTGAAAAATTTAGAGATAAAGAATTATTGATATGTACTGATTATGATAAAGGAGGTATGGAATGTTTTGAAGAGTTAGAAAAGTTTTTTTCTCTTGCAGATTTAATGTATGGTGTACCACCTTTCTATACTGATATGTTAGAAAACAAATGTAAAGATATCAATGAATACTTTGTTAAGATAAGACAACAAGGAGGAAACAAAATACTGAATGATAAAAATTAAAATAGATAATTATATTACAGAAAAAAATAATAAAATAGCTGATGAAATTTTGTTTGAAGTATTGGATAAAAAACAAAAAATACTCTTGAATAGTCCG
>NZ_CP051761.1:0-10963 GCF_015708635.1 Candidatus Sarcina troglodytae | reverse complement strand
TGCCTATATAACTTATTTAAACATGTATACAACTATAAAAAGAAAAATTTCCTCATCATTTAAGAGGCTTATATAATAAACAATTATTTATATTATGAGTATTGACCAATATTGTATTTATTTTGCCTATATATAAAACTTTAATAATAAATATTTTTTGTAAAGATTAATTTGACTAAATAAGAGGTGAATCAATATTAAAAAGCCATTTGCAAAATTTTCAACTACACTAAGATATATTAGATTTTTAGCATTATTGAATTTTTTGATTCAAATATAAATAAGCATTTTGATATTCTAAAAAATAAAACTAATTACAGAATTTTTGTGAAATTAGATGATACTTTTAAATATTAAACCTAGTTGATTAAATAAAATTATAAGAGTATACTATTTCAAAATAATTCAATATTTAATTTATGAGGTGATAATAGTGAATAAAAGACTGAAGTTTTTGAAAATAGGTATAATTATTTCAATATGTACATTTCTTTTAAATCTTGGATTTATATATTTTTTACCTAGCAATGTAGCAAATCAGATAAATTTAACAACAGGTCATTTAACTTCATATACTTCAAAATATGTGTTTATGATATCCTTACCCATACTCGAACTTCTAGCAATACTATATTTATATTTTAAAAGAGAGTTTAGAACTTGGTATTATTTGAGCTTTTATATAATTTTCATATTTTGTGACGTATCGATTATAGTTGTTAATATTATTTACAGATATATTAGATAATATTGATATACGTAATAAATAAAAATATGTAATAAATATCTAGAATTATTTATTTGCTCATTTTCAAGGAGTTGATATTATGACATTTTCGAATATATCCATATCGTTAATATTTATGAGTTTTGGATTATATTTATTGTTTTTTACTCCACCGAGAGGATATGGAATAGGATATAGAACAAAACGTGCTAGAAAATCTAATGCAAGTTGGATTTATGCAAATAGATTATCAGGAATTCTCTTGACTATAATTATACCTACAGTAGTTCTTTTAATAACTATATTGTCTGTAATGTTTCCCTGGGAAAGTTATTTATTATCAAAAATATACTTTGTTATGAATATATTAACTTGTATAATAGTATCAATAATAGTAGAAATTAAACTAAAGTTAAAATTTGGTGATGCAGATAAATAAAATTAAATATTTTTGAACTTTTTTTATGAGCCCATTATTAAATATATTAAAATGTAAAAATATACCGTAAAGAAAATATATTTTTTAAATTAATTTTTATAAATTTTTCACTATAAATTTAATAGTTTTTACTTAGTTTATTTATATGATATGATATTTTATCAATATTTTACATAATTTTTACCACCCTTTTATGAGTTTTAGGAATTTTGTGTAAGTTTTATTATCAATGCGACTTTTAAAATTTTTTCATTCCTGGAACTACTCCCCCCTATATATTTAAATTAAAAAAACATAACATAATACCTATTGTGTTACTTTTTTAAATCCTATCAAACTATAACAATAATGCACGTTGTAAGTATTTTGTAAAAAGTAAATGTAACATAGACTCAATGTGTTACGTTTAACAAATATTTCAATATTAAACACAGTACAATTTGAAATCGGAGGTATAATAAAATGATTGCATGTTTAATTAATATTATTTTACTATTTATCTGTATGCTCTTAATAACCTTTACAGATACAAAGTGTACATGTAAAATAAATCCATTTGTAGGTTATAGAACTAAACGTTCTACAAAATCCGAAAAGGCATGGAAATATGCCAATACTAGAATTACCCAGTTAATGGCAATAGTTCTAGTAATTTATCTAATTATTAATATAATTATTGCCTTATTTTTAACAATATTCCCATTGAATATTATTTACATAATTAATTACATAGTAATAATATCTGAAGTTCCTGCTACTATAATAATACCAACAATTATTTTAGAAATAGAATTAGAAAAAAAATTCTAGTCTGACTATATAAAATAAGAGACTTATTAAGCATTAGCTAACGATACTACCTTCATTTTATTATCATTAACCCTGCAAGTTTTCTATATTTCTTGTAACAACTTTAAGTTGTTTAATAATTAAAATTAACAAATAAAAAAAGTCATTCTCACATGGTATAACTATTTGACCTAAGATAGTAATACAACCATAAGAATTAATTATTAAAAGCGAAAACACTTATTTTGAAATTTTTAAAGCTATAAAAACTGCATTTATTAAATTAGGCATTGACTCAAAGGTCACTAGCTGACCACGTAAGTATTCAGATCAACAAATCATATGTTGTATGATTTATGATGTCAAAAATAACATTTCTAGCCTACGTGAATTTGAATATTGTGTAAAGCAAGATTTTATATTGCTTGAGATAATCAAGTATCTGACTTGATTTATGAACTTAAAACATACAATCGATTTTTACTAATTACTGATACTGCATATGATGGTTTGATACAATACATTTACTTAATATCAAATTATCAACAGATATCAATATGCGTAAAGCCAAAAGTATAGATTCTCTAAATATTAAGAGATATAAGAACGTTCTTTTCAGAAAATCTGTGATTTGAAAGCAATTATATAAAAATTAATTAAAGATAGAACAATTATTTTCCATGCTTATACAGGCTAGCCCAATACGAATGTCATATAAAATAGGTATTACTTGCTTATACATAAACCTGTGAAGAGAAAACTACTTTTAAAATCTCTATATAACTTAGCATAATCTTAGTGTACTTTATAATTAATTAAACTTCTTCAAAACTCTTATATAACTTGCTTAAACATGTATACAACTATAAAAAGAAAAATTTTCTGTTTGTAAGTTTATAATTTATGGTTATTCAAAATAAAAAAGAAGAGGTAATCCTCTTCTCTATAAATTTTATTTATTTTTCTTTTTTAAAATCATATATGAACCAATTCTTTGACGAGTTCTTTTATCTGCCTTTTTATACTTTTGAGCAATATTTAATATTTTGTTTGGTAATCTATTCATTATTAAATATCCTCCTTATCTTAGATTATCATACTTGTATAACTGTTCTTTAAATTGTTTTAATCCCTCTATATCAACTTTATAGTTAAATATAGGCTTATTATTTATCCAATCAATAAAATGTTCTATTTGTAAAGTTAAATCACTTCCATTAAATTTGATATCTATAAAATCAGCTAGACTATAGCCAACTTCACTTCCTTGATTAAACATTATTTTTATTAATGTACCTGTTATATCATCTTTATTTACTTCCAAAGTGCTTGTCCTATATAAATCTATCTCTTTAAACCCATTTTCTTCTTTATCAATATAAAATTTATTATCATCTAAATTATATTCTTCTTTTAATTCGTTCCAATTATCAAATACTTTATTTCCTCCATAAGCCATTATAAGCCTATCAATGTTATCTATTTCTTCAATATATCCACACCCAACTAGCCACAATTCACTTCCTGGCATTTTATCATAACACCTTATATAAATATCCTGTACTAATCTTAAATTACTATTCAATTCCTTAAACCTATAATTTATCAAATCAACTTCTTTTTTCTCTGATAAAATATACTGTATAGACGTTTCTATCGATTCTCTTTTACTATATATTTTTTCTAATTCTTCTTTTTCTACTTCAAATGTATTCTTTTGCACATCATATATCCTGCCGAAAAACTTTTCAAACTTTAAAGCCTGTTTAAGATTATTTGAATATTCCTGTTTAACATCAAACATTATCACTGTTTTATAATCTGGTTCGATATTTTCTATTGCTTCAGCTTTTACTATTTCAATATTATCAGTCTGTAGTGTTATATTGTCTTTTATCACTACATTACTTTTTAATTCCTCTTCTTGTAGTGGTGCATTATCCGATATCACTACACTATTTTTTAATTCATTATATTTATTTATTATATAATCTATATTAAAAAGACTTATACCTTTCTTTATACAAGAATCTTCTATTTTATTTTTTACTTCTTCATCAGTTAATTTTATTATTTCTTCTTTTTGTAGTGACATTATATATTTATCACTACACTTTATTTTCCCACTTTCTTTATCTCTCTGCCTATCACATAAATAAAAACTGTATCTGTTATTTTTACTATTTTTTTTAATTGAACAAAACATAAACTCCTCCATTATGTAGTGACTTATTTAGATATCACTACATTTGAAATGCGTAAATTACTCTTTTCTAAGTTATTATAAAGATTTATTCATGCTTTATATTTTTAAATACATGTTCCCACCTTTGATTAATTGTTAATTCCTCACCTACTGGTGTTATATCTATTTCTTTCTGCATTTGTTCATGTAAAGCCATATTTAATAAAAATGCTCTACTTGTGCCTAGTTTCTTAGCTTTATATTTAAAGTATTCATTTACTACCTCTGGAATATCTAAATTAACTTTTGGCATTTATCTTACCTCCTCATTAAATAATTGTTCAAGAAAACTTCTAGAAGCTTGGAATTGTTCATGTCGATTGTCATGTTTTTCGAAACACTCTTCGATTCCTTCCCTTATGTATGCTTCTCTTATGTATTCTTTTTCTTGTTCTATTCCCATTTTTATATAGTCAGAAATCACATCACTTCTTCTCCATTGTCTTTCTTTGGCTATTTTAGTGCAATAATCACATAATTCCTCTGGTATTCTTAATGTTATTTCATTCTCTCTTTCTCCTCTCCTATTTCTATAATTCTATTGCTTTATTTATCCCATTCTTTTATTTCTTCTTGCATATGTTCTAAACACCATAAAAACATATCATTCTTACTCCAACCATATTCTTTAGCTAAATTAGTGTAATAGTCACATAATCCCTCTGGTAATATTAAAGTTATTTGTTTTTTTTCTTGTTTCATTTCTTTTTTCTCCTCTTCAATATATATTTATTTGCTTGTATACGCCTTGTAGACGAGTTTTTATATTTAAATAATGGTTTTATATCTAAATTACTTTTAAAAGCCTTATAATCGATTGTAGTGTTAAATAATTATTATCTAGCCCAATTCTTAATCCTTTGATATTTACCTTCCCAATTAAAACTATAAACTTCAACTGGTACATTACGACCTTTTAATGTTATAAGTTCCATAGCAAATGGATTTTTATCTGGGTTTGGCGAACTATAATCTAACAATCCTTTATCTTTTAAACCATCTCGTACTTCTCTTTTATCTAGTTCTCTATTTCTATATAAACCAAGTACTAAATCACTATCCTCTGCAATTCCTCCAGATTCTTTTATATCTGCTAGTGTTGGTCTTTTATCTTGCCTTCCTTCGATAACCCTGTTAATTTGAGCTGTTATCACTATCGGAATATTTAATTGTAATGCTAATAATTTTAATCTTCTTGTAAGCTCTCCAAGATATTCAGCTCTATTCTTAGGATTAACTAATTTATTAGATACCCTATTAATTAAATCTATAAAAGCAATATCTATATTATTTTTAAGCTTGTCCCTCTTTATAGTGCTTATTATGTTATCTATATCACCTATAGAATCATATATCTCTAAATGCTTAGTAGATAGAAAATCACTAATATACAGGGTTATTTTTTCTTTTTCTGTATCATTTAATTCTTTTTTATAAATCTTATTAAACTCAATATCGCAGCCATTAGAAACGAGTTTATTTATTATTTCACTTCTTCCCATTTCTAAGCTAAATAAATCTATCTTTTTGTTTTGCTTAAGCATGTTTAATATTAATTGACTCGTGAAAATACTTTTACCAATACCTGTATAAGCAGATATAGTTATTAACTGACCATCTAAAAACCCAACTATATCATTATCAAGTTTTAATAATCCTGTTTGAATTTTAGACTCTGCATTATCTTTATAAAGCTCATCAATATAAGTAAATAAATACTCCCTTGTATTTTCTTTATTTTGGTCATTAGAATGAAGTTCTTCACATAATTTAGATAAATTATCTAGCATATCATTAGATTCTGTGTTATAATCCAACTTATTAGTAATAAGATAAATTTTTCTCTTAATGAAGAGATCTTTTAATTTATCAATATATTGTTTTACATTAGTTAATGATAATAACACAGTAGCTATGTCTGTAATTTCGCTTAAAGTTACAGGCATTTTTTTATTACTTACATACTCGGCAAATATAACTAAATCAATGTTTTGACCTTTTTTTCTTAGTTCCTTAAATCCCTTTATTATTTCTTGATGAGAAGAGGAGTAAAACCACTCTATCTCTATTTCATCAATTAAATTATTATCTTGAAAACACGCAGATATAATATTTTTTTCAATCTCTTTATTATGTAATTGAGCTAATATATATTTCATAATTAACAACTCCTTATCTGTAATATTTATCTCTATCGTTAGATACTGATAGAAAATTGTATTTAGCAGATTGATTCTTATTATTTTCTTCAATCATTTTTAAATATAACTGGTCATATTTTTCTCTTAGCTTTTTAGGACTTAATATATTAGATTTCCAGAATGAATCGTGTTGACACCACTTAATAACCCTTTCAACCTCTTCTATATTTTTTTTATCAATTCTTAATATATAATCAAACTCTTTACTCCAATTTTGAAAATTAGGCTGTTTAGCCTTGGGATTATTAATTTGCATTAAAGAAAATAGTAGTTTAGATAAGTTCATTTCTTTAGAATTTTCAATAAAGAGATTCTTTTTAATATTTCTTTTTATATTCTCTTTTTTAGGTGTATCAGTTATAGTATCGTTAATAGATTCAGTAATAGTATCAGTAATTATATCTAATCCATTGATATTACTAGGATTTATAGTATCGCTAATAGTATCAGATATAGTATGAGGTATAGTATCAGACGTGAATATCGAATTATATGAGTAAATAGAAGGTATTTTAGGTGGTTTTCCTTTTTGTATAAGGCTTATTATCCTTAGTTCTTCGAACTTTTTTATTATTCTTTGCGTTTTAGCAAAAGACACTTGTAAATCATTGCACGCAGTCCTAATTGTTAAATAAAATTGACCCTTAGGTAAATCCCCCTTTAACCTTTGTAAATTTTCTTTTTGCATTAAATAATGATTAAATAAGATTTCATCTTTATTCTTAATTACATCCATTTTTAGCACCTCCTGATTAAGTTTATAAAAGCCATTCAATCCATACTCTCCTTTCTAGTTTGATTTAATGCTTAAGTGTAACTATGTCACTAATTTTAATTTAATTATTCCTCTTCATCGCTAAAGAAAAGTTCAATAATACCAACATTCAAAGCTTTACTAAGTTCTTTCATTAATTTTAATCTTGGCTGAACAGCCCCTTTTTCAAGTAGTCTTAAGTACTGTGGTGTAATGCCTACTTGTTCAGCTAATTCATATTGTTTAATACCTTTTTTAAGTCTTGTTAATAATAAATTTGTCATTTAATTTCCTCCTGTATTTTGCTGTTTTTATTTATTCTCTTCATTTTTGTGGAATCAGCTATATTTTACATTTTACTCTTTGTTTTCGAAGAAATCAATAGCAATTTAAAATTTTGTTTCTTTTTTGAAGAATTTAATGTTATAATAAACTAAAACGTAAAGGAGATTAAAACATGAAAGTCAATGAAATCCTCAATATAGGAGAAAATTTAAAAAAAATACGTAAAGACAATAATTTAACTCAAGAACAATTTGCCGAAAAAGTAGGATTAGCAAGAACTACATACGCCAATTATGAAGCTAATAAAAGAACACCAGATATAGAAACATTAAACAAAATAGCTACAATTTTTGATACTACAGCAGAAAAAATCTTGGGTAATCCATTTGAATACCCTGGAACCAAAAGATTGCCTAGATATAAGCCTGTATCATATGAAAAAGCAATATTCAGTTATATTGATTTATTAGATTATGCTGGATTAGATTTCTCATTAGATGTAGAAGAAACAAATAGATTATTTGAAATGACTGTTGAATATACTAAATTTTTAATTAGTAATATGAAAAAACAAGTTTTGATTATAAAACCAACAGATATTGATTTTAAGCCTAATGGTACTATTAAACATAATAATAAATAAAAATTATATATTGCCACTTATTAATAAATAAGAGCCAGGAAATAATAATATAATATTAAACCTTGTTCTTTAGAAAATTTCCCATCTTAAAATATAAGTAAAATAAATTGTTTTAAATACATTTAAAATTAAACATATATCTTTTTATTAAAGACCTTTTAGCTCAAGGTCTTTATCTATAGAGTTTTTTAATCTAACCCTAATGATGAAGTAAAATACTACCCCAATATGGAGAACTATTAGCTAATATCATACAACCTATCACCAATGAAAAAACAATACATAATACAATTATTCCTAAAATTATAACACATTTCTCCACTTTTCCTACCTCCTAAAGATAACAGGTACAAGTACCCCTATAATACAAGGGCTGAAAAAAAATGAGGGTAGATTTTTTCTTATATATATTTTATACTTAAACAAAAAGAATGAACTTATAAAAGTCCATTCTTTTTCATGTAAGTTATATGTCTCTCAAGTGTTTTTTGTGCAATATTTAATTTTTGAGAGATTTCTTTATTTTTAAAGCCTTCTTCTCTAAGACTTTTTATTTTTTCTCTTTGTAGCTCTATTTGTTCTTTTTTTGTTAATTTTCCATCTTGTTTTAACTGATTTTTATATTTCTCTTTAGCTTCTTCACTATTATATGCTTTATTGTTTCTTTCTCTTTTCCTACGCCTATATTCATCTTTAGAAATTATGGTTTTCATCTCTTTTTGTTCTTCTTCTGTTATTTCTAGAAGATTTATTAGAGTTTCATTTTTGTATTTATAATCTTTATTTTGGTCTTTATATACTGTTTCTGCTGACCTAGTAGCCCTTATAACTTCTTTTTCACCTAATGGCTGTCTAAACATACTATTTACTTCTAAAGTATCATGCAATGCCTTTTCTATATCTTCAGTAAAATAACATGAATAATATCTATATAGAAATAATATAAGTTCCCTATGACCTTTTAAATCATACTCTCTTAACTCACATAGCTTTATTATGTCCTGTAGCCTTGCATAATAAAGACTTCTTTCTCTGTAGACAAATAACACCTTTTTAGGTCTACCTCGTCTCACAGATACCTTCTCGCTTAATTCTGGCATATATTCGTTTTGTATTTCTCTTAAATCATATAAATAATTATATTCATCTATTATTTTTACTTCAGTATTCGTTTTAGAATTAATACTCCCTGGCACTCTTAATATTCTTGTTGCGTCTAGTGCTTGTCTATCTGCTCCAAATTCTTTCAATGTTTTATAAAAATATTCTTCAACAGCTTTCCAAAGTGGCAGAGCCATACTTGGAACTTTATTTATAAGCCATATTAAGTATAATCCTCTTCCACTATCTATAATTAGATTTGGTATAGGAATGGATTGTTTGAAATGATTGTCATTTAGATTCATTAAAATTTGCTCTTTTGTAAAACCTGTTTTATATGTATCTAAATCAATAAACAAAGCTTTGAGCTCTTTGAGATATTCTAATCTCCTATAAGTCTTATAAAAAGTATTTAAAGTAATATACACATTATGTTCTTTAAACTCTAATTCTAATAGCTGTAAATACTTATAATGCCATTGTTTATAATTATGATTAGATATTTCAGCTCTAGTTATCCACCCTTCACTATTTCCATGAACTATATTTATATATTTACTAGAAAAGTGACTTTCATTATTCTGCTGTTCTAAAGTTAATGTCACCTTTTATCTCACCTCCCATCTTTAGACAGATTATAACATATTTTTTTTAATTCTAAATAGCCTAAGAAAGTAAATACAAAAATGAGTATTATAAAAATAATAAAACTATGAAATGTTTCAACTCAATATACGCCATTCTAATGGTTTCAAAATATTAAGATGGAAATTATATTAAGAGATATGTTAAAACGTCTTAGAATTGGTTCTAGGGCTATAGAATTAGTATGTTATGAATAATAAACAACCATAAAAAACTGTATACAAAACATCAACTCCAAACTACAGAAAACGTAGATTTTCCGAAGTTAGGAGTTAAAATGGCTTGTTTACAGGATTTCAAAGGTGTATACAAATAAAATTTATTAAAAAAAGCGAAATTATTAAATGAATTTCCAATTTTGATTACAATAAAAGGCATACTATTTTGTTGTAATTTTTTACTACAAGCTTTTTCATTACTAAGTAGTACTACTTAGTGTATTTATTTTATAAAAAAACCAGATAGAGCTTGCTATAATCTTGCTATGATTCTTGTATCTAAATCAATATCAAATCAACTATATAAAATATTTATAGTATCTTGCTATTATATTTAACCTCTGTTAGCTAATTGTCTAATGTTACTTGTATTCACATTAGAGTATTGTTTAATTTTGGGAGGTGCATGACATGCACTTCTTAATTTGTAAGGCTCTTGCCAAAATATCTTCATCAGACATATCTTCTGTAGTAGTAATATATCCGCCTGTTTTTCTTATCTCAGGTAATACTTCATCAGTTACCCAATCTTGGAATTTTTCAGCTTCTTTTTTATAGGATTTAAATATTAGTTTATAAACTCCGCTTTCTGTTAAGAAATTTTCTCCAGCATTATTTAATTTTCGGATGGGAACATCTTTCACATCTAAATTTTTCAATTTAACAACTTGTTTATTATTCATATTTGCTATAGATTTTCTAACAGCACTATCTGTTAAATTTAAACATTCTCCAACATGTCTTGGATTAAATAATACTTTTCCTTCAAATTCAAATACTTCTACCTCTTTATTTTCAAAAGTTCATGAGATGAACATCTGATGTATAAACCTGTGAAGAGAAAACTACTTTTAAAATCTCTATATAACTTAGCGTAATCTTAGTGTACTTTATAATTAATTAAACTTCTTCAAAA
>NZ_CP051760.1:0-11304 GCF_015708635.1 Candidatus Sarcina troglodytae | reverse complement strand
AACTATTAAATGTAATGGGAATGTAAGTGAAATAAAGCTAAATAATAATGTTCCAATCTTAACAACTCCTGAAAGTATGCATAAAGTTATAAAAGCGTGTGAAGATGAAAATAAACGATTTTTTATAGTTTATGATGAAATACATCAAATAATCATAAATGCAGGCTTTAGAGAGAAATTAAAAAACCCTTTGCTTTATTACGAACATGAACTTTGTATAGGTCTTTTGGGTATGACAGCTACACCAGAGCCTTTAGAAAATATTGATTTCGATAAAAGATTTGAAATAGTAGTTAAAAATAAATTTGTACAAGCTAATAAAACAATAATATTAAAAAACTTTACCAAAAGCCCTGATAATATGCTTAATTTTATTAAGTATATGAGAAATAATAATAAATTGATAATTGCTAGAATAAATAATAAAGATGATATAAAACTTATTAAGCCTAAATTAAAGAATTGCGTAGCGTGGTATAGAAGCAAAAATGAAAGAAAAGAAGATAAAGAATATTTAAGTGATATGGAATTAATGGAAGATGTTTTGAGTGGTGAAGATATAAAAAACATAGATTATTTACTATGTACCAGTTTGGTTGATGTTGGTGTGGAAATACAATTAAAAGAAAAACCAATAGTTATTGATTTCATAGATAGTACGAGCAGTATAATCGACGATATACAGTTTGTAGGACGTTTTAGACAAGGGATAGAACAATTGTATTTAGTAGGTAAATTAAATAAAGAAAATCCTAATACAAAGCCATTAAACTTTGCTAAAGAGTATAACAAACGCTTTGAAATAAATAAAAATTTAATAGCAGTTTTAAACGATTATGGTGATGAAGAAAAAACAAAAACACATCTAACAACAGAGAGTATTAGGTTTAATAGTGACAATGAAAAATATGAATTAGACGAATATGGATTAATGCAGAGTGTATTCAAAAAATATATTAACTTCTTCTTGCAAACAGAAATTTATTTAAAGTTATTTTTAGAACAACATCAAACTTTTAACACTAATTTAATTTCGATCGCTGACTATAATGGATTAGATATAATCAAAACAACAGAATTGAAAGAAGAAAAGAAAAAAATAAAAGAAAATATAAAACAACATGAAAAAGAATTTTATGATGAAATTAATTCATTGGATTTAGACAATGAAATTTTAAAAATGATATTGAATTATGAAGAGATAGAACAACAGGATATATGGAAAATAAAAAACTATGAATATCTTTGTAATAAATGGAAAGATGAATATTTAGAAGAGTACAGAGAAAGGTACAAACAAGTATCTGAAAAACTTAAAAATATAAAGATTAAAGAAATAGAAAAGTTGAAAATATCTTTGATAAAAAAAGAAGTAAGCCAATTAATAAAACAAATAAATTATATTAATTATAACTCACTCTATAACAAAGATAGAAAATTAAAAGCAATAAATAAAGATATGTTAATAGTTTATGAGATAAGAAATTACATCAATAAAACTAAAGGTAAAGAAATATTAGTCTACTTAACAGATAAATTTAAATTAGAGTTATTAAAGTATTTACAAAAAGAAAAAAACTTATCTAAACTAACACCAACTAGCTTAGATAAGCACCTAAAAATGATTTATTCTATTAGTCGCAATAATAGAAAACAGAACATAATCTCATCAATTAAATTAGAAATTTAATATAAAATTTATAGCTTATGTATTACCCGTACATAGGCTATTTTTTTATGCAAAAAAGTGCATAAGAATTGAGTGTATTTCTTATGCATAAAAAAACTCACTCAAAGCATTGATATGACTGGGCTAGATTAATGTTCGTGTTGTGTCATTTTTCCTTATATATATATATAAATATATATTTATAAAATATATGTTTTTATTATAATAAAATAATATAAGTTTTTTTACCTGTGGAAAAGAAAATAGCTTTAGCTATCTTTCACAGGTTTTATTGTTATATTAAATTATTATGTATCACTAAAATTTTAATTATGTAAATTATGTATTAGTTTATACCTTTTCTATAAATATAAACAAAGGTATTATAACAAATATGCATAAAGATTGCAGTATTTTTCAACAAAATTGACGAGAAAATCAACACTATTATTTGCTTTTTATAAATGTTTTTAATAGATTTGTGCTAATAGATATCAATGTTTATCAGAAATTAAATATTATTATCCCCTCTTTATTATTTTTTAGAATTTTGTGAAAAGAAACCTATTGGAGCGACTTTCAATATAAAATCTTGGGTTTTAACATATCCCCCCCATATATCTATTCAAAACATATTTATATTAGCATTCGCTAATTTTAGCGAGATATCAAAAAGCATATTAAAGTGATGGCTTGTTATAAACATTTAAGGATTATTCTTAGTAGTTGGTACAATTAATTAGCCATAAGTAATACTTTACTAGGTCTTTATTTGCAATTTTAATCAATCATAACTTTATGAAGCCTTTGATATAATCAATGTTTTTGCTTTATCTGTTACTATTTTTACCCCCTTTTCATGAGTTTTGGGAAATTTGCGAAAAGAAACCTACTGGAGCGACTTTTAAAAAAATTCTTTTTCCTAGAGTTATACCCCCTATATGTTTTTATAATTTATTGGTTAAAGACAATATGAGTGATAAGGCTCGCTAATTTAAGCGAGTGTTTTTATTATCTGCTATTCTTTTTTGATTAATAGCTATCGGTCATTTTTGGACAATAGCTTTATATAAAACACGCTCATCAATTTTGTGGAGCGTAAGAATAATAATAAATAAAATCTTTTTGTTTTCCACAGGTGTTATAAAAATAAAGTTAATAGGCAAGTAATAAATTTAGAACTTAGATATATTTACTTTAGAATGATGATATGTCAAAATAACTATTTCTATAAAAGTTAATTATAAAAATGTCAAAATAAATTTACTTATAGTTAAAATGACTTTATCACAAAAGTATCAAAAAAACTATAGTTTAAATAATATTTTAAAAACAAAGAATATGATTTATTAATAAAATAGGAAAATTTTAAACTATTTATTTATAATTTTCACATACCTAAAATAACTGATTATTGTCTTCTTGAAACTATACATTTTTTTCTATGTGTCTAAATATATACATTATAATATATTTATAATTACCTATGAAAAAATAGCTTTAGCTATCTTTTACAGGTTTTATTATTATATTAAATTATTATGTATCAATAAAATTTAAATTGTGTATTAATCTATACATTTTTAACAAATGTAAACAAAGGTATTATAGCTAATGTGCATAAAGTTTGCAGTATTTTTCAACAAAATTGACGAGAAAACCAACACTATTATTTGTTTTGATAAATGCTTTTAATAGATTTATGCTAATAAATATCAGCATTTATCAAAACTTAAATATTATTTAATCCTTCTTCAGTATTTTTTAGAATTTTGTAAAAGTAAATCTACTGGAGCGACTTTTAAAAAGAATTTTTTTCTAGAGTTATACCCACGATACATGTTTTTTTATTATCTTCTATTCTTTTGTATTAATGGCTATCGTTCATTTTTGGATAATAGTTTTATATAAAATATGCTCACTAATTTTGGGAAAAGCAAGAATAGTAATAAATAAAATTTCTTTGTTTTCCACAGGTTACTATTGATATAAAACATACTAGGTGGCTTATATACTAAGGTGCATAGGCTTTTTTAGTTTATAAACTGCGGTAGTGTTACGGTAAGGTAAGAGTGCTCATATAATATAGAATCTCCTAAAAAGTCAACAAATCCAATTTCGCGTTCGTTAGTAAGTATATTTTATATAATAAACATATAGATTGATTAGATTTCCTCACAAATGTGGAACAATGATTAAACATCAGTAAATTTAGTCTGATTCCATTTTTAAAAAGTGCAAACTTGCACTATAAAATTATGGAAAGTTTAAGAATTAAGCTATCAGATTTTTGTAAAATATACAATAACTCTAATTAATTTATTGGTTAGCCAAAAAAGACGGACAAATAATTATTAATATTATTACTCAAAAAAAGTAATACCTATATAAATATAATAAATTGTAGAAAAGGGATATTTATCTAGTTTTTTGCATGATATTTATAACCTCAAGATTACCCAAAGGTATACTGGCTTTTAAAGCATATTCTTTTTTAACTACTTTAAACCTGTTTTAATTAGTTATACAGCCATTTTGAAGAAGTTTAATTAATTATAAAGTACCCTAAGATTACCCTAAGTTATATAGAGATTTTAAAAGTATTTTTCTCTTCACAGGTTTATACAATGGTTAAGTTATAATTTTGTATATTAATGTCATGAACTTTTGAAAATAAAGAGGTAGAAGTATTTGAGTTTGAAAGAAAGGTATTATTTAATCCAAAGCATGTTGCTGAATGTTTGGATATAAAAAATATAAATGATAATTTAAGAACCATGAATGATAAACAAGTAATTAAATTAACTAATTCTAAAATCGGTATTACCGACTTTAGAAAATTAAACAATAGAGGTGAAATATGATAGCAAGATACTATAAATATGCTATATACTAGATTTGATATGGATTTAAATACAAAAATCATAGCAAGATTATAGCAAGGTTCCTTTATTTTAGCTTAAAGAAAGTTGTCCTACATAGATTAATCCTATAAAAAAATAAATATTACAAAAAACAAAAATATTAAGTAGTATTACTCAGCGATGAAAAAGCTTGTAGTAAAAAGATGATATACATTAATTTTTTCATTACGGTAAAATATTATGCCTTTTATTGAAATAAAAATTGGAAATTCATTTGATAATTTCGCTTTTTTAAATAAATTTTATTTGTATACACCTTTAAAAACCTGTAAACAAGCCGTTTAAACTCCTCAATTTGGAAAAATTCTATTTTCTGAAGTTGGGAGTTTAATGATTATTACATTCATTATATAAATTTATATATTTTCCATGTGCATTAGTATATTTATACTAAAATAGTCTAGCCTTGATTAAATAACTAAACTATTAAAAATATATTATAGTCCTTCAATTTTAATATACGTCATTTTAATTTGATTCCATAGGATAAAAACATTAAATATTGATAGGTGTGATAAAATGTCTTAGAATTGGTTATAAAGCCATAATACCTTATTGTGAAATAATATATATTATCTTTATAAAACATGAACAACAAAGGAGTGCTTTATCAAATGTTTTAAAATCATAAAAAATTAATCTTATTTAAAACAAGGCTATTTTGGGATAGAAATAAGACTTTTATTCTTTAATTCATAGATTAAATCGCAATGGTTGGCTACTTTTTTGTTATGAGTTACAATTATTAAGGTTATTCCAGAATTTTTTAATTTAGAAAATATATTCAATATATCTAATTCTGTTTTCTCATCTAATGAGCCAGTTGGCTCATCTGCTAAAATTATTTTTGATTTTTTGACCAATGCTCTAGCAATAGCTACTCTTTGTTTTTCGCCACCTGAAAGGTTTTTTATATTTTTTTGGGCAAGATGAGATATATCTAAAGTAGTCAATATTGTGTTTACACGTTTTTGTATATCGGATTTCTTGATAGAAGAATAATATAAGGGTAATGCAACATTTTCAAAAACATTTCTATCATCTAGTAAATTAAAATTTTGAGTTATAAAACCGAAATAGTTTTTTCTATAATCGGCAATTTGATTTAGTGATAATGAATTTATGTTTATGTTATTTATAAATAAGTCTCCATAATCAAAATCTAAAAGCCCACCTATTATATTTAAAAGAGTTGTTTTGCCACATCCACTTCTACCAGTTATAGCTATTGATTGACCAGTTTTGATACTTAAATTTAAATTTTCAAGAATAGTTTTCTTTTTTTTACCATCATTAAAAGTTTTAGATAAATTGTTTATTTTGATAATCATTTTAATTTTCCCCCGTTTCATTAACAGCTAAAAATTTATAAATTGAATTAGCAACAATTTGTTTTACTGAAAATATAGTTAAAATTAAATTTAAAAAGATAATAGATAAAAATAAAATAATGTGAATTTTACTATTACCGATAAAGAATATATTATTTAATATAATAAAATAAGTTATATATGCAAGTATAAATATGATAAAGATCTCTAAGTATTGTTGTAAAATAATTTGAGGTAGTGTAGATCCTTGCATATAGTGTATTGCAAAATAAGGATGTCGTCTTTTGTTTTGTAGCAATATAACTAATACTAGTATAAAAATACTAAAAATAGTAATTAATGATAGTATTGTTTTTATTAAATTTTGGTTTTCTTTTATAATAGATAGTAAGTTGTTATATTGATTTAAATGAGGATTATAACCAATAAATAGGTATTTATCAAAACCTGTTTTTTCAGAAATTAGCTTTATATCTAACATCATATTTTGAATATCTTCAGTAGTATTATTTACACAAATATACCCATTAGACCTAACTAAATAAACTATTTTTTGAAATTCGTATTCAGTTTTATTAGTCGGATTATCAAAATCTATTTGAGGGATAATCATATATCTATCTAAATATTCATCCATATTTCCATTTAACAAAACTTTACTGTCAGATTTAGCAAATCCAATTACTTTGGCGTTGAATTTAGTTAAATAATATTCAATTGGTAATATATCTCCAACTTTATATATATCTTTGTAGGAATTTCCTAAGATAACAGGAATAAAATTGTCATTAAACTTAAAATCATCTTGCGAAAAGCTTACCCCGTCTGATACATCTATTTTAAAAAAATCAAATGCCTGTCTATTTATTTGAATTGACTTAATAGGTGTAATGTTATTGTTATTCGTTTCTGGAATTTGACCTAATTCATACCCATATTTAAAAATATCATCAATATCATGGTTAATTAAGCCTATTGCTTGATTATTGATATTTAAATATTGAAAATTTTTACTTGAATTTAAATTATTATAATAATTTTTTACTATTTCAAGTGAGTTATCACTATTCATAAGGATTTCTTCATCTTCATTTACATAATTATCTATCAGCTGATATAAAGCTTTCCCCTCGTATGTTTCTTTTAATCCATTTTCCTCGTATTTCAAGGAATCTATAAAATATAAAAATGATCCTAGTAAAAGTAAAATTAAAGTTACTTGAAGATATATCATGACTGTAATTACTTTATATTTTTTAAAATATAATTTAAGTTCCTTAAAAATCATATTTTTATTCTCCTCCTCAAGTTATTAATCTTTAGCCCAACAAAAATATAGATTATTGATATTGATAATATTATTGTACTAGTAAATAAACTGCTTAAAATAAGCATATTAAATGTAAAAAATTTATTCGATAAAAGTATAATAATTGCAGTAAATATGATTGAAATAAGTATATTAGAAAATATATTTACGAAAAATATACATATTATTTTTTTTCTTCTAAATCCTGATAAATTTAAAACTCTTAAAAATGCCATTTGTTTTTCAAACCAATATCTAAGATAAACACATATACTAAATATGACAATGAGAACTGTTATAGAAACGAATAATTTACTAAAAAAATCAGATTTAACAAGTTTATTTAATCCTAAATCTTCTTTTTCTAATAAAGTAATATTGTAATTTGATCTTAATTGGTTAGATAAATGTTTTATCAAAGTCTTATTTTCACTATCAATCACTATTTTGGCATTATTTAATTGAGGAGGTGAATCAGATGTTAATAGTATAAGTGAGTCTATTTTAGTTGGAAAACTTTCACCCATTATACCAGTAACTTTATAATATTCATCATTAAATTTAATAACGTTTGAACCATTTAAATTTTGAATGATATCAACTAGATTTTTTCCAACTACTGCTGTTTTTTCTGTTGTATTTAATGAAAAAAATTCTCCCTCTAATATAGGAGGGCTCCAATTTTTATCATTATATTTAAAAAATCTAAAAGTATCATCTAATTCTACAAAAATTCTGTAATTAGTCTTATTTTTTAGAATATCAAAATACTTATTTATATTTGAATCAAAAAATTCAATGCTATTTGTACTATAAAATTGATTTGATAATTCCTGTATATATCTTTGACTATATTTATATTTAAAAACAAGCATAAGTAATATGTTTAAAGTTAAAATTAAACTAATAAACATAATATTTTTTTTATTTAAAAAACGCATATAAAACCTCTATTTATTTTTTATAGAAACTGTATCAAAAATTTTCGTTATTAAATTTAAATGAAATATATATTGTAAATAACAATAAGATTTGATACAGCAATCTCTTGGTTTTTTATTAAAGTCTATCCCCTTCCCCAGTAAGTTCTAGCCTCTAAGTTTTCTAGCACACCTGGATAAGCCCAAGGTGAAGTAGCGGTAGTTCCACCAGTACCATATTGTCTTCCGCTATCTGTTTTTACTGTTCCGTTTGTTTTTTCCATTCTAGCTCTCGTGAAATGATAAGTATTTTTCCATACAGTTGTACCAACAGCTCTCGCTCTTACATCGCCACTGGAATTATAAACTTGTGATTCACGTTTACCAGTATGAGATTCAGGAGAAGATCCTTTTGCAATATTATCCGTGTAATATCCTTGTGATTCACTCCAACCTCCACTTGCTTTATCAACATTATTAGTTGCGTTAGCAACAATACCTGTAGAAGCTATTGTTCCTAAAAGTAACATAGAACATATAATTTTTTTCATTATAATACCCCCTAAAATTCAATTTCATAAAAATTATACCATAAAATTCATAATAATACCATATTTTGATTAAATTAGATAATAAAATATTTAAAATTCTACTAATAAAGTAAAATGAATATATTAATTGTAGAAATTTAACATAAAAATAACTGAATAAAAAACACTTTTTTACTTAGTCAAATTAATCTTCACAAAAAATAGAAGAATATAAATTTTTATGTCTTTTTTTCTCTATTTATAGTATTTATATAGTATTTAATAGTATTTAAGTATTTAGGCACTCGAAGATTGGCTTTTCATGCTGATTTTCGGCGTTAACTAGATACAAATTGGGGAGCAACTAGATACAAATTGGGGAGCAACTAGATACAAATTGGGGAGCAACTAGATACAAATTGGGGAGCAACTAGATACAAATTGGGGAGATATAAAATACACTATACAAACATTATGTATCGAGTTATAATATAGTAAAATAAACCAAAGAAGGAGAAAAATAAATGACTACGTTAGAGATATTATTTAAAAGTAATACACTCATTAAAGCAAAATATGATTTTACAGTCTCGCAGAATCGGGTACTGCAAAAAGTTTTTTACGAAATACAGAAAAATAAAATTAATGTTGCTGAAATAGACTTAGATGATATGAAAAAATTGATAAAGCATAAAGATTATAATACAGTTGAAGGTATTAAAGAATTTTTAAAAAATCTAAAAGAAAATGAAATTATGCAAATTGAAAAAAATGGTTCATGGGCTGTAAGCAGTGTAGTAAGTTTTTATAGTTATAATATTACAACACAAACATTTAAGATTGAAATCCCGTTGGGGTTATTAGACTTAATTCATCAATATACTAAAACAGGATTTACCCCAACTAATGTTACTAAGTATATTAGTTTAGGTGCAACTAATGCGCAAAGATTATATGAATTGCTTAGAATGTGGACAGGTAGTAAAAAAGTTATAGAGTATTCAGTTGATGAAATTAAAAAATATTTAATGTTGCAAGATAAATATAAAGTATTCCAAAACTTTAAAGTTAGAGTTATAGAACCTGCAATTAAAGAACTACGAGAAAAAGAATTACTAGATATATATGATGTTGAATATATTAAAACTGGACGAAAAGTTACTAGTATTAAATTCTATGTTAAGGATTTAGAGCCTAGAACTTATAAATTTGAAACTAAAAAAGATTTCGATAAACCTAAAAAAGAAGTTTCTACTTTTGCTAACTTCACTCAAAGAAAATATGATTATGATAAATTAGAAAAGCAACTTTTAGGTTGGGTTGATGATGAGGAAGATTATGAATAAATATAATGGAAAATAATTACAAAAATTAACTAGTGGTTAATTTTAAACACAAATGAAAAATATCTTGCTATTATTATTATTAGCTAGGTATTTTTTTATATACATTCATAGAAGGGAGTGATGAAAATGAATGATATAGAACAAGCTAAAATAATTCCAATCAATGAAGTCTTAGAAAAGTATGGTAATACATGTCCTAAATGTGGTCATGTACTTGATATAGGTAATACAAATAGATGTAGATGTCATAAGTGTAATACTATTTATTCAACTGTAGATTTAATACAGGCTTTATATGGAGTTAATATACCTAGAGCAATAGAAATATTAAGCAATGGAAATATAGAGTCAATACAAAAAGAAAGGCTCGAAAAGATTAGAATAGAATATAAAGAAAAACAGGCTAAAAATGAAAAACACATAAAGCGAGTAAACAATATGATATTTAAAAACAGTATAGAGCCTACAGAAGCGTGTTTAGAGTATTTGAATAGTAGATGTATTAAAGATAGTTTAAAAGGCTTAGACAAGGCGTATATTGAGATTAAAAGCAATATCTATAATGGGAATGAAACTATAATTTATAGATTTAGAAAACAAGGTACAGGAATACAGAAATCTTTAAGCAAAAATAAAGATAGAAAAAGATTTGTAAGAAATATTGGTACTGTAAAACCGTTGATACATAAAGCCTATGATAGTAATAAATATATCATTGTTGAGGGTATAGAAGATGCACTAACATGTCATGTGTTAGGATATAACTTCATATGTTTAAATTCTATTAGTAATACAAGTAAATTGATTGAGATAATAAAGAGTAACATTGAAAAATTCAAAGACAAAGAATTATTGATATGTACAGATTATGATAAAGGGGGAATGGATAGCTTTGAACAACTAGAAAAATTTTTTTATTCCACAGGTTTGAACTATGGTGTGCCATTTTTTTATGCTGACATGCTAGATAACAATTGTAAAGATATTAACGAATACTTTATTAAGATAAGACAACAAGGAGGAAACGAAATACTTAATGATAAAAATTAAAATAGATAATTATATTACAGAAAAAAATAATAAAATAGCTGATGAAATTTTGTTTGAAGTATTGGATAAAAAACAAAAAATACTTTTGAATAGTCCAATGAAAACTGGTAAAACAACATTCACTATGAATTATTTGCCAAGTATTTTAATACCTAGTGATGTACAAGAAATTTTTGTAACACCAATAAAAAGTCTTATGAATGATATTAAAAATAAATATCCTAG
>NZ_CP051759.1:0-11514 GCF_015708635.1 Candidatus Sarcina troglodytae | reverse complement strand
TAGTTTAATTAACATATGGAGGATAAAAAATATGGGAAATTATTATAGCTACATGAGAATTTCAACCAAAGAGAACAATGATAAACAAAGTTTTAATAGGCAAGAGAAAAGCTTAAAGACATATGCAAAAGATAATAACATAGAATATTTATTAAACTTTAAAGATGATACAACTGGAGGTAGATTTGATAGACCATCCTGGAGTAAACTAGAAAAGATAATACAAAAGGGGGACACGATAGTATTTAAAGAAATATCTAGGTTTACACGTCAAGCTGAAGAGGGATATAAAAAATATATGGAACTAATGCAAAAGGGTATTAATTTAATATTTTTAGATAATCCAACTGTATCAACAGATTATATAAAAAACTTAACAAGTATTGCTAATACACAAAACTTAGTTACTAAAACTGCTTTAGATAACATAATAAAATTATTATTGATAGTTGAACTTGATAGAGTGGAGCAAGAAAGAGAACTTATAATAAAGAGGATAAAACAAGGTATTGAAGCAAGTGATAAGAAAAGTGGAAGAAAACAAGGTAAACTTGATAAAATGAGTGATAAATTAAGAGATGATATAAAAGAGTTTTTAAGTGATAGAAGTATAAAGCAAATAGATCTAATGAACAAGCATAATATAAGTCGTAATACATTAAAAAAATATATAATAATAGTACAAAGAAAACATCAGTAAAAGTAAAGATGAAAATAAGGTAGGCTAGCTTTAAATATCTAGTCCTATTTTGCGTTAAAATTCTATATTAAGAATTAAAACAATATAAATGTAAGGTATAAAAAACGACAAAACCAATTCTAAAATGACATTAATATTTATGTATACATCAAATTAATAATGTATACAGGTATTATTAAAATCAATCACCTTCAAATTATAATATTTTTCATCAATAAATAATATTTATACATGGGTTGATTAAATTAAAATTTAAAAACAAGCATACAAAAATATAAGGTTGTTCATATTAATTTATGATTTCAAGAATGGTGTTATAAGAAGGATTTAAAAGTGGTATAATGTCAAGTTTATGCCAAATACACACGAAATAATAAAAAAGGGTAAGGTTAGGAAAGATATAACAACTTTTTGATATAAATCATACTAGACGGCTTGTACACTACATTACAGCAATATTTAAACTAGTATAATTTATAGCAAGATTATAGCAATGTATAGGTGCCATTAGTGTGTAAGGTACATTTAATACTATATAATATGCTTAAATAAGCATGAAATAAGGCTTAAATATAACTAGATATTAGTGGAAAGAACCCTAAGATTACCCTAAGGTATTTGGACTTTTTAAGCACATATTAAAGTATCAAAATTATTAGAATAAAGACGTTAAGATTATGGTAAGGTATTGCTGACTTTTAATTTACATAAGAATATTGATAATGATTGAATTTAATATTATTTTTTACATATAGCAAAAAATAAGTTATTTGTAATTACAATATAGTTAAAAAATATATTTAATATTAATTAAGAATTTTATAAGAATTATTTCATGAAATTAAATACTAAAATTGAATAATTAAGTAATTTATAATATTTATTATTTAATTTATAAATAATCCATATGTATAAGTAAATATAGTGTTTTACATTGATTTTAAATGAATTTGAGTTATGTTATAATTTGACTAAAGATGGGAGGTGAGAAACAAAAGTGGTATTAGCTTTAAAACAAGAAGACGAAAAAGAGCTATCTCAAAGTGTTAAGTATATAAATACAGTTCATGGAAATAGTGAAGGATGGATAACTAAAGCTAAAATATCCTCAGAAGGGTATAAACAATGGCATTATAAACATATGCAGTTGGTAGGATTAAAGTTTAATGAAGATAATGTATATATTACTTTAAATACCTTTTATAAGACTTATAGAAGAATAGAGTGTCTTAAAGAACTTAATGCATTATTTATAGATTTAGATACATATAAAACGGGTTTTACTAAAGAGCAGATTTTAATGAATCTAAATGAAAATTACTTTGGAAAAAATATCCCTATACCAAATCTTATTATAGATAGTGGAAGAGGATTATATTTAATATGGCTTATAAAAAAGGTTCCAAGTATGGCTTTACCTTTATGGAAAGCAGCAGAAGATTATTTTTATAAAACTTTAAAAGAATTTGGAGCAGATAGACAAGCATTAGATGCAACAAGAATATTAAGGATACCAGGAAGTATTAATTCTAAAACACATACAGAAGTGAAAATAATAGATAATTATGATTATTTATATGACTTAAAAGAGATACAAAATGAATATATGCCTGAATTAAACGAGAAGGCACTTAAAAAGCGAGGAAGACCTAAAAAGGTATTATTTGTCCATAGGGAAAGAAGTCTTTACTACGCGAGGCTACAGGACTTAATAAAGCTATGTGAGTTAAGAGAGAATAATTTAAAAGGTCATAGAGAACTTATATTATTTTTATATAGATATTATTTATGCTATTTTACAGAAGATATAGAGAAATCATTAAATGATACATTAGAGTTAAATAATATGTTTAAGCAGCCATTAAGTGAAAATGAGGTTATAAGAGCTACTAAGTCAGCAGAAAAGGTATATAGAGACCAAAATAAAAATTATAAATACAAGAACGGAACTTTAATAAATCTTTTAGAAATAACAGAAGAAGAACAAAAAGAGATGAAAACCATAATTTCTAAAGAAGAGTATAAGAGAAGAGAAAATATAAGAGGTAAAAAAAACTATAAAGAGAAATTAAGAACTAAAGGTAAATTAACAGAAAAAGAAAAAATATCACAAAGAAGAGAAAAAATAAAAGACCTTCTAGCAAAAGGTCTTAAACAAAAAGAGATATATATGCGACTAAATATCTCAAAACGTACTTGTATAAATGATATAAAGTATTTAAAAGAACAAGGTTTAATATAATCTTGTTCTTTATGATTATAAAATAGATTTAAATATTTATCAATAAAAAAAAAGGTGCAAAATTTTTTACGCTTGTATTATAGGGGTACTTCGTACCTGTAGCTTGGTTAAGCTTTATGGGGAAGTAGTAAAGACTCTAGTATTATATAATACTAGCTTAAAATTGTATTAGTATATTTAGAGGCTATTACTAGAATGTGGCGAGATTTTTATTTGTGAGGTAAAAGTAACATGGATAACAAAATATTATAGATATTAATAGAAAGTTGACTTAAAATTTTATTACTTATTTTTGGTTTAACTATATGAATCTATTTATTTAAAAATTAAACATATTGAATTTGAATTGAAGCTATGTTAGGTTTAAGATAAAAGAACTGTAAGTAGTATTCTATGAATTAAATGAGAATGTAAATTAAATAATAAATTTAGCCATGAATATTTCATCTTCAAATTTCTCATTTACAAATATAGATTGTCGTTTTATACCTTCAATAGAAAATCCATATTTTTCATATAATCTTATAGCTTTTTTGTTACTACTAAATACACTTAATTCTATTTTCTTTATTTTTAAAATATTATTACAGTATTCTAAAAGCTTATTCATTAAAGCACTTCCAATACCCATAGAATGAAAATTAGGATTAACCATTATACTTATATTTGCACAATGTGATCTTTTACCACTTAATTTATTTAAAATAGCTACTGCTATTACAGTACCATTTATTTCTACGACTTTCCAAATTTCATTTGCATCTTGTATAGCTTTAATTTTATTTTTTATTTTTTCTGGTGATTCACTATCTAAAGCTAAAATATATTCTATTACTCCTGGCATTTTTCTTATTTTACTTATATCTACAAAATCATTAATATGTACATTTCTTATGATAAATGAATCTAACATAAATCAATCCCCTTTTAATTTTATTATACATAACTAAATATAATATTTTAAGTATTACTTAAAATAAACATCTATATTTAAATCTATTTTAAATTAAGTTTTCTATAAATTTCGTTAATAATATTTTCTTTGTATTTCATATATTTTTCTATATTTTCTGGATAAATACTTGCTCCTTTTAATTTTATCTCTGCGTATTTTTTCATATCTTCTTCATGTGACCTTAAATAATTTCTAAACAAAATATGTCTCTTTAATTCTTTAGAATATTTAGGGCATACATACAAATGATGTGCCATAAATATACTTTTATCATATCTAAACGCATGTCTATCTTTTATTCCTAAATCTCCCTCATAGTAATACCCATATTTTTTTAATTTACTTTTAACTTCAGTAAAATTACTGTAATTTTTAATAATAACATCAATATCTATAATTGGTTTAGCAGCTAATCCACAAACAGCAGTACTTCCTACATGTTCAATTGATATAATGCTATCTCCTAATATCTGTTGAAAATAGATTTTTAATTTTTGAAATTCATTAACCCATCTATTGTTATATTTTTCAACAATTACTTTTTCAGTCCTCATGATTTAACACCACATTCGTCAAATTTTATTTTTATAAATTCTATAAAACTAATTAATATTTTTTATTATATCTAGATACTTTTATAAATTCAATTTTTATAACAACTAATTGCATTTTTAGTTAGATAGAAATACAAGTAAATTTTGATTCTAATATTTGTTAAATGTAACATATTGAAGTTATGTTAAGTTTAATTTTTTAAAAGTAGTTCTAGTAGGCATTATTATTATGCTTTACTGGGATTTAAAAAAAGTAACACAATATACATTATGTTATGTTTTTTTAGGGAAAAATTATCTTATTTTAAGATGATTTATATAATTTTAAAAAATATATATGGGGGGAGTAGTTCCAGGATTAAAAAAATATTTTAAAAGTCGCATTGGTAGTTTTCCTTACGCAAATTTCCCAAAACTCATAAAAGGGGGATAAAATATTGTGAAAGTATGATTAATATTTTTATATCAATTGAAAATTTTATATTACGAATTTATAGAACTTAATATATATTGATTTATTTAAAGCAAAAAGAAGTTATTTGTAATATATTATTATTTATTTTTATTATATTATATAAAAGTATATAAATAAGAATAAGTTAATTTTATGTTTGAATTATTAATAAAATAGCAATATAATAAAAACGAACATTGATTTTTGATATCAAATAAATATTCGTTCGAAGGGGTGATTGTAATGATTATATTAAATGAAAAAAAACCTTTAGTATTAATAGATAAATGTCCAGCTAGAGCTTAGTAATGTTTTATAAACATAATACTTAAATAATTAGCGAAAAGGTGTTGCATTATTTACAACACCTTTTTTTAGAAAGAGGGAATATATTTTGAATTTGAAATGGTCTCAATATATAGTTAAATATGATATTAAAGGAAGCATTATATTATTTAATACACTTAATAAATCAACAGTTTTTATAAATAAATGTGATTATACTTTAATTAATCAGAGTCTTCATGAGAATAATTTGATACTTGATGATAAATATATTGAATATATTGATAATCTTAAAAATTTAGATATTTTAATAGATAAAAATATTAATGAAAAAGAGGAATTTTTTAAAAATATTAATTTCTCTATAAAAAATAGTAATACATTAGATTTAACAATATTGAGTACAACCAATTGTAATTTCAAATGTGCATATTGCTATGAAAATGGTATAAATAGAAATACGAATTTAAGTATTTGTGATATTGAAAAAATATTAAAAGTAGTTAAGGAGTATATATGTAATAAAAGTATAGAAAAGATTAATTTATGTTTATTTGGGGGAGAGCCTACTTTAAATTGGAAATTTATTCATTATTTATTAAAGGACATAGAAAATGTATGTAAAAATAATCAGATAAAATTAAATATAGAAATAATAACTAATGGTTATTTATTTGATAAAGATAAAATCGATTATTTATTAAAGTTTAATTTAGAGAATGTACAAATTACATTGGATGGTGAAAAGAATGTTCATGATTCAAGAAGATGTTTAAATAATGGTGGTAAAACCTTTGAAACAATAATAAATAATTTGGATTATTTGTTAACTACAAATTTGAAGCATGTCACTATAAGAGTTAATTTGGATTTTAAAAATAAAAAATATATAATTAATTTAATAAATTATTTATATTTAAAATATAAAAATTATTTAGATAAAATAAAATTATCACTTGGAATTATTGATGATAATAAATTAAGTATTGAAGAGCTAGAAAAGTATTATTTTGATTTTTATAAAGCTGCATTTGAATTAGGATTTAAACAAGATTTATATTTTGAAACAGGGTCTTTATGTAGTGCTAAAAGACCAAATTCATTTGTAATATCTTCGAGCAAAAGAATTTTTAATTGCTTAAGTTTAGTAGGAATAGAAAAATTTGCAGTTGCAAATTTAGAAGATGATTTAACAAAAATAGATAATTTGTTTAACATAAAACTTTACGATGAATGTTTCAAGAAAAAGTGTGAATTTTTACCTATGTGTCATACAGGATGTAGATTTAAGTCTTATTTAAATAATAACAATATAGAATCTTTGGACTGTAATTATAAACTTTTAAAAAATATAAATGAAAGAATAATAAAATTATTATATAATTTGTAAAATAATTGATGGTGATTAATTTGATAAAAATATATTTATTTTTCGAAAAATATAGAAAAAATATAAAATTAAAGATTTATTTATATTATATTGTTAGTTTTGTATCAAATATAAGTTCCTTATTAATTCCTTATTTAACAATGGAACTTATAAATCAGATAGAAGCTTATAACTTAAAATCATTTTTATATGTTTCATTAGGAATGGTTGTAGTTATGATAATATTTTGTTTTAGTTTATCTTTAGGCTATTATTTAGAAAATTATATAAATACATATTGTTTAAATGAGCTAAAAAAAGATTTGATAAATAAATCATTTTCTATGACATATAATAGTTCTAAATATTTAAATATGGGCAAATTTATTCAAAGAATTTTTGATGATACAACAGTAGTCACACCCTTAATTGTAAGTATGTATGCTAATGTTTTATTAGATATATTTTATGTTATAGCAGTTATAATTATAATGGGATCTATGAATTCGATATTGACAGTAATAATATTGATACTAATACCTATTTTTATACTTTTTTATAAGATTTACATTCCTTATATAGAAAAAACAAGTAAGAATGTTTTAGTAATTGATGAGGAGTTAAAGAATTTATCAGAAGAAGCATTAAATGGTCAGATAGATATAAAAGTTAATAATGCATCTAAATTTATAAATTTAAGATTACAAAATAAATTAAATACTTATCTAAAAGTTACTATGAAAAAAATAAAATATCTTATGCAATATGATTATATACTGATAACTAGCATTATGAATATAGGAACTATTTCTATGTATTGCTTTGGGGGATATTTAGTCTTTAAGAATGTAATAACAATAGGAACAATGATAGCATTTACATTATATTTTTCTAGATTATGGAGTCCTTTAGAATATTTTATGAATTTATCTAAAGAAATTAAAATCCAAAAAATATCGTTAAATAGAATAAATGAATTATTGAATTTAGAAGATGAAGATCTAATAATTAAAAACGAATTACCTGAATTTAATCAATTAAAAATAGAAAATTTAACTTTTAGTTATGGAACTAAAAATATACTTAACTCATTAAATTTAATAATAAATAAAAATGATAAAATTGCAATAAAAGGTGGAAATGGTTCAGGTAAATCTACCTTAAGTAATATAATAGTTAAATTATTGGATTATAAAATTGGTGATATTTATTACAATAATATAAATTATAAATCCTTAAACTCTGGAGAAATTAGAAAAAAAATCATTTTAATTCCATCAGAGGTATTTATGTTTGATTGTACAATTAAAGAAAATATAATTTTAAATACAGATAACAAATATGATATAAATAAGTTTAATAAATTTTTAGCTCAAAAAGATATTAAGCCATTGATAAATATATTTAACTTAAATAATTTAAATTTAAGTACAAGAGTTAGTAATAATTCAAATAATCTTTCAGGAGGAGAAAAAAAGATAATACAAATATTACGTGGATTGTTTTTAAGTGGAGATATTTATATTTTAGATGAACCCCTTAATTATATAGATAAAAAATATAAACGTATATTTATAGATTTTATAAAAAAAAATTTAGCTAATAAAACATTAATAATAATATCTCATGATGAAGAAATATTTGAATGTTGTAATAAAATTTATGAAATACATGAAGGTTATATAAAAAAATATAAAAATGAGAGAAATATGTGAAAACTTTTTTTATTTGATGTATTTTAGAATATATATATAAATTTAATAATAAAAATTCATTAGAGTTAAATAATATGTTTAGGCAGCCATTAAGTGAAAATGAGGTTATAAGAGCTACTAAGTCAGCAGAAAAGGTGTATAAAGACAAAAATAAAGATTACAAATACAAAAATGAAACTCTAATAAATCTTTTAGAAATAATAGATGAAGAACAAAAAGAAATGAAAATCATAATTTCTAAAGATGAATATAAGAGAAGAAATAATGAGGACAATAAGAAGAAATACAATAGTGAAAGAGCTAAAGAAAAATATAGAAATCAATTGAAAAAACGAGGTAAATTGTTAGAAAAAGAAAAGATATCACAAAGAAGGATAAAAATAAAAGACCTTCTGGACAAAGGTCTTAAACAAAAAGATATATGTTCAAAGCTCAATATATCTAAAGATACCTATCTTAGTGATAGAAAATATTTAAAAAAGCAAGGTTTGATATAACCTTGTTTTTTTAAATTATAAAATAAAAAAATGGTATTTCAACAGGTAGGAAATTTTTTTCAGCTTGTATTGGGTTACGTAGTAACCTGGTCTATTTATAATCTTTAGAGGAGGAGTAGTATGGATAATAAAGCTTCATGGGTAAAGTTAAGTGGTAGTATTAATTTTAATATTAGAGGTTTATGGAAAGAAAATTTATTAAGAAGTAGTGAGGAATTAGCTGACGAATATATATAGTGTACTTTAGTAGCTGAAGATTCCTATTCTTATTTGGATAAGCAAACATATGAATTTATTCCTATTAGTGAAGAAGATGTTAAAGACATTCGAAGAATATTTATTGAGAGAGTTAACAGAAAAAAAGAAAAATATAGTGAAGAACTTAAAGAGCTTAAAGCTAAGATTGAATTGGATAAAAGAAATATTAAGTTAGCAAAGGTAATTGAGTTTCCTTTAAATTTTAAAAAGTAATAACTTAAATTATTTTAGGTATTCGAAGTATCAGTCTTTAGTAATAATAAACTAAAAAAGAAAAAAAGATACCCTCATTTTTTTCAGCCCTTGTATTATAGGGTACTTTCGTACCTGTAGCATATAAGTTAATATATGGTATACATATTTTATGTTCCACTTTATTTAACTATTTAGGAAAGGATTGGTCTATATGCGCACTAAACGTGGTGTTATAATTAAAACAAGATAATTTAGAGATGAATATGGTAATATACGAAGTAAGGAGATGATAATAACAGAAAAAAATGGCCCTAATGATATGAATGTTGTTATAGAGAAACGTGAATATGGTGAGGATTCGAAGTGTTTAATAGAAACTAAAAGAAACATTAATATTTCCTCAACAGAAAATAAAGAAGCTGTTGTTAATCTATTAAATGATTTAGTATGATTGCGATAATATTGAAGTTTGTAAAGTTAAATGAAGAAAATGTTAATTGATTTATAAAACCTAATACATTGAAAAATAGTTTTTATTCAAAGGCAAAGCAAAATATATTTATTTTTTATAAAGTAAATATATTAGATTAGAAAATAAAATGACAGGTATTAAAGTTTTTTAGCCATTGTATAAGTATACTTTAGTACCTGTATCTTTTTGTTTTGATGTATTTAAAAATTCAATCTTACTTTAAATTTGAAATTAAAAATTCTATTTACTTAGTTCTATATTTTTTAAGCTAGCTATCATTTCATCTACTGATTGATAGCGGTTTTCTTTATTTACGGAAAGGCCTTTAGTAATAAAAGATTTTAAACTAAGATTTTTTATATTTGAAATATCTTCCTCTCTACCGGTCATTACGAAATACATCAATTTAGTAAGTGCATAAGTTTCGTGTAATATATTGTAATTTTTAAAACCTTCAGTAACAAGTCCAGGATCGTTATAATATCCCTTAAATTGTGTATTCGATGAAGTTAAACTGCTATCAGTAGTTTTGACTAGACCAAAATCAGAAACTTTAACTACTTTTGTGCCATCGTCATATACCTTTATTAATATATTTTTAGGGCTTATATCTCGATGTAGTAATTCATTAGCATGAATATATTTAAATGCTCTTAATATCTGTATTGCAATACATTTACGCTCCTTACTCGTTAGTTGAGAATTATTCTTTCGATAATATTTATCAAGTGTGTAGTCTAAAAATTCCATGATGTACTCATTTGTAGAACTATCATAATGAAAAACATCAACGATATATGGGGAGGATAAGTTTTTCATTTGTTCAAATTCCTGTCTAAAGCGTTCTAATTCTTTTGCATTTAAATCTTTTTTAGCTCGTTTTAAGACGAATTTACGATTGTAAAAAGGATCTTTAAATGTAAATACTTGTGCGTATGAACCTTCACCTATTAATTTTAAATTAGCGTACTGTTGTTTATTTTCAAAAGATTTAAGTTTAATAGTTTGAGGTTGGACTAAAATAGGTTGAATATAGTATATTTCTACCTTATCCATATGTGCTGGTATAGAGCTGCCTCCTGATTTACTTAAAAATTTTAGTGATTGTGTTACTATTTCTTGATAGTATTCTACTATATTAAAAGCGTATGGAGTGCTTTTTAACATTCTTTGAAGTCCTGTTAATGTTTCGATAGCGAGTAATAAATTCCTGCTGGGATCAGCCCAAAAATGTGCTTCATGTTCATTGGTAGGAAGTCTATCATTCATTAATCGATAGTTTACTACAAACATGTGGTGTATTGTTGAAAATAATTCCTGTAGTTTTTGGTGAGAAAATGATTGATATAAATCAATATATTCTAAATTGATATGAGATTCCATTTCACGGTATTTACCTTCAATGTAATTTTCTATATTCAAAAAATCACTCCTTATTCGTATTGTTATTATTGTTATTTCAGTATACTTTTTGATTTGTTAATTTAATATACATCATACTATGAAAATAAAAATTATCCAATTTTTAAAAATGATTATTGGTTAGTAGTTTAAAAATGAGATTGTAGGAAATTTTAATTTTCAACTTAACTTAAATCATGTAATTAGATTTTCTAATAACGGTTGAATTTTAAAAAATCATATAAATACAGTAGACATCAATGCTTTAGATGGTTTTAGACTAAAAAAGAAGGACATCAGAAAAATCTTATAGAAAACTATCAAAATAATATTTTATATAATAATTTAAAACAAAAATATCAAAATAAATTAACTTATAGTTAAATTGATACTACAATAAAAGTATCAAATAAAGTG
>NZ_CP051758.1:0-13674 GCF_015708635.1 Candidatus Sarcina troglodytae | reverse complement strand
GCTGAATTATTTAATATATATGAAATTACTGATTTAGATATGGAACAATTAGAAAACGATTTAGTAAGTCAGTTTTTATCTAAAAAAATGTTTAAAAAATATAATGAAGAAGTTGAAAATTATATAGGGGAAGAATACTCATTACAAGATGATTTTAAAGCCCTATTAAAAAATGTTTATGGATTAACAGCTGGAAATGGGTCTAAGGTAAAATCTGTAGGTTTAGATACTATTAATGGATACTTTAAAGATAATAATGTATCTTATGAAGTTGTAGCTGAAAGCAAGTCAGTAAGAATTAACGGTAAACTTAAAAAATTAACTTATTGGACTTTAGTTGAAATAATATAGATTACCTTTTTGGTCGATTTGTCCTTTTATACTTCACCAAAAAAAGTAACACATAATATTTTAAAAGAAAACTTATAAAGAAGGGGAGTTTGCCTAAAGGCAAAAACACAAAAACAAAAAAGAAGGGGGATTTATAAAAACTTAATCGACTGAGTTTATATAACAGGTGTTGAAGGGGTTTACTCGGCTGAGTAAAAAATAATTAAAAAACTTACAATTTTTTTCATGTAAACTGTTGTAAAAAACATTGTTAAAATACAATAATAGTGTAAGGGTTTAAAGCTAACTAGGGTGGGCGGTAAAGTAACATTAATCGTTTATTCTTTTTCTTTGTCCATTTCTTGAAAAAGTTACTAAGTTAGTTTTAAACACATAAACAAAAGATAATTTTTTACTCGGTATTAAGTATTTTAGCATTTAATATTTAATGCCTTCTTCTAAACATATAAGTTGCCTTTGCCTCGAGGCAACTTTACATATTTTAATAAATATGTGTAGTTTATCCAATAATTTAATCACTTTTATTAAATTTCAATACTGTTGCCCGAGCAAGGGCAACCTTACATATACATCTAAAATGGATGTATAAAATTTTTCCTATAAAATTTTAACTTCGAAAAACAAAGATAGCATGATTTTTAAAATAAAATTAGATAGATGCTAATGTTTTTTGTCACCTTGTAAATATTTACAAGGTGAATTTTTTTATACACATAAACTTACAAAAATTTTCATGAAAGGAGTTGTGAGGAATGATACTTAACAAAGATTACTTATCGTTTTGTATTAGGGAAAAATACAGAACTATAGCAAATTGGGCTAAAGAGTATGGGATTTCAGAGCGTATGGCACATTACTATTTAAAAAAGAGAATGAACCCTGAAATCCTGACTGACTTAATTATAGATTTAGAACTAGAGCCAAGAGAAATATTTATAAAAAAGGAGATTAGAAAATGAGTAAGATTAAAAATTTATTAGAAAAAAAAGCTGAGTTACTAGAAAAAGCTGACGCAATATTAGACAAAGCTAGTACAGAAACTAGAGGATTAAACGCAGAGGAAAAGACTGAGTATAACACTGTTACAGGTGAAGTGAAGAGCATTACAGAATTAATAACTGAGCTAGAAAAAAGAAGTTTAAATAATGGTAAGAAAGAGGTAGAAAATATGAATAATGATAAGAAAAAAGTAGATATAGAAAAAAGAGAGTTATTAAATGTTGTTAAAGGTGAAGCTAAAGAGTATAGAACATTAACAACATCAACAAATGGGGAAGTTATCCCAACTCAACTTTATGGACAAGTAATAGAAAAACTTGAAGAAGTAGCACCATTATTTGCTTTAGTTCCTAAGCTACCATGTGTTGCTGGAAATTTAGAAGTATTAAAAGAAGTGTCCCCAGATACAGAGGATGGAACACTTTGGATAGGTGAAAATGAGGATGTTAACTATTCTAATTTTAAGATGGAAAAAGTTAAGCTGGAACAAAAAAGATGTGGAACAGCTATAAGATTAAGCCAACATTTAATAAATGGTTCAGGTATAGATATAACATCTTACGCAATAAATCATTTAACTAAAAAATTAGCACATGGATTAGATAGAGCAATAGTTAATGGAAATAAAAGTAAATCCTTTGAAGGATTAGTTAATGCCAATAGTAATATAGTAACTACTGGAGCAACAGAATGTGTGTCTATAGAAGATTTTATGAATATGTTAAATGCTATGCATCCAACTTTACAAGCTGGTTCTGTTTGGGTAATGTCTAGAGCATTATTTAATGAGGTCAGCCTTTTACAAGACGCTGTAGGTAAATTTTATATGCTTAGAGATGTATCTTTAGTTGATGGTAAACCTTGTTATAAATTATTTGGACAACCAGTATTAGTAAGTGATGCTGTAGTTGATGATAAAACAGCTGAAGCTAAAGCTTGTTATTTAGTAAACTTCGACAGAGCATATGCTGGTATGATTAACAAAGAAATTGAGTTTAAAAATGTAAATGCAGATACGCAAACGGCTTTAAGTGGGTCTTGTTTACTTGTATTGGATATTTTTGCGGATGCAAAAATAGTTGATGAAGATGCTATAGTTGTATTAAAAAGAAAATAGTCATGTTTATTTTTGTAAAGGTCTATAGATTTTTTTACTGTAGACCTTTAATTTTTTTTAAATATTTTAAGAAGGAGTGAGATAAATGGGGCTATTTGATTTTTTAAATAGAAAAACTAGCGGAAAATATATGAAGTCTTTTTCTAGTGGTGGGATGTATTTTCCAAGCAAAAAAATATTAGTTGATGCATCTAATATCAAGGATTTACCTCCTTTAGCAAGTGGAATTAATTTAATAGCTAATACTTGTGCTGGAGTAGAATTTCAATTAAAAAAATTGGATGCAGATGGAACTATAAAAACTATAAAAGACCACCAAATTTTAAAATTAATTAATGAGGAAACTAACAGTTTATCGGGTTTTCAATTCAAAAAAAATTTAGTTGAAAGCGTGTTAATATCTGGGGGAAAATATTGTTTACTTGATAGAAAGGGTGTCAATATTGACAGGATTATTCCATTACCGAATGAGGCAACTGTGCAAGTTCAAAATTATGGGGATGAAATGGGTCTTTGTACTGGAGATGCAATTATAAGTTTTAGTGTTAATGGGAAGTTAACACAAAAATACAACTATGATTTTCTTATACTAGGGGATAGTGAGGATGGAATTTACTTAGAGGGTGGACTATTAAAGAATAATGCTAATGCAATAAGTAACCATCTACAAAGTTATAAAATTGCGGAACAAATACTAGAAGAAGGATTTAATCCCAGAATGCTATTGACCACAGATAAAGAAGTAAAAATAGATACACTTAAAGAATTAAATGAATCTTTTAAAGAAAAATGGTACTCAAATAAAGAGCAAGTAATATTTATGCCTAATGGTTTTAAAGTTGAAAAGCCTGTAAATTCAGCGGACTATAATTCACAAATGATAGAGATTAAACAGCAAATAACTGAAGAATGTGAAAGACTTTTAAATATACCAGCTGGTATGTTATCCAATGGCAATAATACTAAGGTTTTAGCAGATAAACAGGGGGAATTTTATTCCTTTACAATTAAACCTATATTGGATTTAATGGTCAGCTGTTTTCAACGGGATTTACTTACAAATTCAATGAAAAAGGAAGGTTACTTTATCACATATGATAATGGGGAACTTTTAAAGGGTAATGCTATTGAGCATATGAACTATTTAGAGAAGGCTGTAAAAACTGGAATACTATCGGTGAATGAGGCAAGATATGAGTTGAACAAAGATGATTTCTTTGAGAAAGATAATGATTTCCTGATGGTATCGCAGGGGAATGTTTTACTTTATAAAGATAAGATGATTAATACAAATATGCTGTCAGAAATGGGGGATAAGAAGGATGAAGTTTAGTGAAGTTGATTTAGATTTTGTTAAAGAGTATTTGAGAATTGAACAGGATTGGACTGAGGACGATACAGAACTAGAACTATTTATACAAGCTGGAAAAGCATATATATATGAGATTTCAAATGCAGATGATGATTATTTAGATACACAAGATTTTGCTGTAGTTGTGCTGATGATGTTAATAAATGATTGGTATACCAATAAGGGTGTTAATCTTAATGGTTCTAACTTAAAAGTAAATCCTTTATTCGATAGGATGTTGGATAGGTTAAGGGGATACAAGCTATGATAGTTAATCCAAGCGAGTTAAATGAGAGAATTGTTATTGGTACAGCTGGAGATAGCTATATAGATGATAATGGATTTACAATAGAAGAATTTGATGAGGTATATTCTTTAAGATGTAAAGTTAAGACTGTATCAACTAAGGAATATATAAATGCTGATAGAGAAATATCAGCTGTCACTTTAAAATTTCTATGTAGATTTAGAAAGGGTATTAAATCAGATATGCTCATAAAATATGATGAGCAAGATTTTAATATCAAGCATATTCATTTGTACGGAAAAGAATATATGGAAATAACAGCTGTGCTATCAGAATAGGAGTGTAAAAAATACACTCTTATTTTTTTTTACATAAATAAAAAAGGAAGGCGATATTAATGGGTTTATATAAATGTCCTAGATGCAAAACTATTGTAGATGAAACTCATGTTTGTTCTAGTGCTAGAAGAAGGATAGCAGATATATCAGAGGCTAAGGTTCAAAGGTTTTATTCTGGGAGCAAGTGGACTAAGTTATCTAAGGATATAAAGGTTAGGGATGGGTGCTGTATGAGGTGCTTAATTAAATACAATAAGTTTATTAATGATAGATTGGAAGTGCATCACATAGACAAGCTAGTGACAGCTGAGGGATGGGATAACAGATACAACAGGGACAAGCTAGTAACACTATGTAAAGAGTGCCACAGGCACATTGATAATGTGAATAATGGAGTATTAGATTTTGAATTTACAGTGAATAAGGATGAGGATTATAAAAATCTGTGGAAATAGTCGCCTCATATGTATTTCTGAGAATTTTGGCTATAGGGGGCTAGAGGCAGGGGTATCCTTCATCCGACACAATGCCAAAAATGGGGATTTTTTTTAAAAAGGAGTGGTAATTATGGCAAGACCAAGTAAAGCTATAGGATTAGCAACTGGAAAAATAGGTAAGGATAAAATTCAGGCTAGAATAGAACAAGAGAAAAAACTGAAAGGTAAATCAGATAAATTAAAGCCTCCATCATATTTAACTAAAGGTGCTAAAAAAGTATTTAAGTTTGTGCTGGATGAATTAAAAGAAGGAGATATATTATGCAACGCTGATATATTTGTATTAGAGCAATTAGCTTTAACAGTAGATAAATGTAAAACTTTTGAGGAAATGATGCAAAATGAAACTGATATAGCCAAGATAGATAAGATTTCAAAAATATATGATAGGTATGCAAAATATTTATCAAGATACTTTAATGAATTATGCCTAAGCCCACAAAGTAGAGCCAAGATTGGAGCGTTAAAAGTAAATGCACAGGAAGAAGAACAAGACCCATTATTAACAGCACTAAGGGAGCGTAATTCTTATGAATAGAGAGGATTTAATTGGACTTAGATGGGCTGAGGATGTTGTAAATGGTAAGTTTATTGCTAACAAATATGTAAAGCTAGAATGTCAAAGATATATAGATAGAATTAATGAGTACCCGAAAGGGTACTTTTTTAATTATAAAGAAGTAAAATTTGTTTATGATTTACTAAGCATGATAAATTATGCGACTGGATTTTATGCTAATGAGCCTATAATTAAGCATATAGCTGGATTTCAAGCCATGATAATTGAAAATATTTTTGGATGGCAAGATATTGAAACTAAGCAGAGGATGATAACTGATGTTACTCTTTTAGTAGGTAGAAAGAGCGGTAAATCAGTACTATGTGCTTTACTAGAAATATTGCTGATGTTAACTGGTGAAAGGTTTGAGCAACACGCTATAGCTGGAAGCATTAGAGATATTTCTAAGATTGTAAAGAGAGAAACTGAGCAATTAATAAAATCATCACCTATTATAAAAAAATATTTTAAGATACAAAGAGATAAACTGGAATGTACTTTAAATGAAAGTTATATGAGAGCCTTATCTGGAGATGCTAATATGAATAATGGACTTTTATTATCTACTTATATTTGCGATGAAGTAGGCAATATGAAAACTCAAGACATCATAGGAGCATTGAGGCTAAGCCAGTTTATGACTAAGCAAAGGCTAGGGATTCATATATCTACAGCTTACAATTTAACTAAAAATGCAATGAGGGATTTATGCGATTTGCATAAGAAGGTTTTAGATGGTTCTATTGATGATATTCACAGTTTTGGTCTATTGTTTGAGTTAGATGAAAATGATGATTACAAAGACATGAATAACTGGATTAAAGCATCACCTTTGCAGATGACACTTAAAAATGGTATCGAGTTTATGAAAAGTGAGTTCAATAAAGGGCTTGAAATTCCTGAAAAAATGGCGGAATTTAGAATAAAAATGCTTAACCAGTGGATTAATGATGCCAATGTTGAAAATTATATTGAATTAGATGATTTTAGAAAATGCTCAGTGAAAGAAATAGAGTTTGCTGGAAAAGAAGTAGTTATAGGTTTAGATTTATCAGCATCGCAGGACTTAACTGGGATTACAATGACATTTAAAGAAAATGAAAAATACTATTGCAAAGGATGGGCTTTTGCACCTAGAAAATCTTTACTTGAAAGACAAGCTAGAGAAAAAATTCCATATGATTTTTATGTTGAAAAAGGCTTAGTTATTGCATCTGGTGAAAGGGTAATTGACTACAATGAAATTGAAGAATTTATATGCACCTTAGAGGAAAAATATGATGTTAAAATTAAGAGCATTGCTTATGATAGACAATTCTCAGCACAGCTAATACAAAGACTACAGAATAAAAGTTTTGAATGTGTTGAAGTTGCTCAAAGTTTCACAGGATTAACTAATGCAACTAGGATACTGAGTGAAAAAGTTCTACTAAATGATTTTTATTATCTTGAAAATCCATTGATGGAGGTTCAAATAACAAATTGCAGAATAGTAAGGAATATGTCGAATCAAATAATCATTAATAAAAAACAATCTAACGGAAAAATAGATATTATCGCAAGTTTAATTAATACCTTTGTAGTATTAGAAGAACCAGAGCCAGAATTTTTTATAGTATAGAAGGGAGATAATAAACATGGATTATAGTCAAATATTGGAGGTTAGAGCCTTAGAAAATAAAGAGGATACTGAGTTAAAAATCGTTGCAAAAGTAAACGATTACTCATTATCAAAGGAGTTATATGATTTAAAGGGTAATAAATTTAGGGAACAAATATGTAAAGACGCATGGCAAAGAGCAATAGAAAAAGCTAAGGATTTAAAGGTATATTTTAACCACCAGCCCGAAATAAATATTGCAAAAGAAGTAACACTAAGGGCGGAAGATGATGGAGTTTACGCTGAAATTACACTAATTGAAAATGCAAGGGGCTTGTATGAAAAAATATTAGAAGGTCTTACAACTGGAATGAGTTTTGGATTTAAGGCAATCCAAGATAAATTTATTGATGTTGGAACGTATTTACAAAGAAAAATTGAGGATTTTAATTTGTTCGAGATTAGCGTACTTGATAAAGAACCCGCCTACTTTGGAACTGAGGTTAGTGCAAGAAGTTTAGAAGTTCCAAGCAATACAGGACTTATTGAGTTAGAATTATTAAAGCTAAAATTAGATTTATTAAAAATATAAAATTATGGGTTATCTTAATTGATAGCCTTGTATTTTTTTTACATAATAAGTGCATACCTTATGCATACCGCATGGTTACTGTATTTTTAATAAAATTTGTACTTGATATATTTTAGAATAAATGGTAAGATAGTATTAAGAAATTTAAACATTTAAATAGGAATAATTGTAATATTTTACAATTAAATAATTATTAAAGAATTTTAATTTTGAGAAAAATTTTATATATAAAGAAAAAAGCCTTATTGCTTAATAATTGGTTCCCCAACCTTTTATTAAGGGCTACTAAGATGACACCAGCATCTAAGTAACATTTTTACAATGAAGACTTTTCTCTATATTTCATAAGTCTACTGACTTTAAAGAACTTATTTGTTCATACTTATTATAACACAAATAAGCAATTTAATTCAATACTTTTATATAGAGAAATTTATAAGTTTTATTGTAGCATTTGTTACCAGATACGTTTTTATGTTGGTAGCAGATGCTTTTTTCTTTGCCAAAATGAAAGGTAGGGAAATAAAAATGGGAAATAATAACGGAAGATTTAGAAAGAAAAAAATATACTTCACACAAGTAAGCAATCAAGCTTTAAGAAATGAGGAAATGAGTTTAAAGGCTAAAGGTTTATATGCACTAATTCAATCTTATATAACTATAGAGGATTTTACATTATACAAAACAACTTTAAGAAAACAATGTTTAGAAGGTGAATCCGCTTTTGAAAGTGCATGGAAAGAATTAAAAAGGTTTGGATATTTAATACAGTATAAAATTCAAGATGAAAAAGGAAAATTCTATTATGAGTATGAGTTATTAGATGAGCCACAAATTGAGGAAACAAGCCAATCTATCCACCCCCCTAAAAACCACCCTGTGGATAATCCTACTGGTGGAAAGTCCACTCTTGGAAAAGTGGGGGTATATAATAATACTAATAATACTAATACTGATTTTAATAATACTAATACAAATAATACTACACAGTGCCAGCAACAAGTTGCTTGTAGTAGTTCCGATGTAGAGATAAAAGATTCTCCTTCTATTGTAAATCTAATAGAAAATAATACACACTTAATTCTTACTAATAACCAAATAAAAAAAGTTAGTAGTTGGGATATTATTAGACTTAGAAAATCTATAGAAATATTTAGAGAGCAACAAGGACAATACTTTGCCTTATTAGAGAAGATATATTTAGATAATGGGAACTTTGCACCTAAAACAAATAAACAAGTTACTACTACTTACAATAACAATAAAACATCTACTTTTGCCAACTTTACACAAAGAAAATATGATTATGATAAATTAGAAAAGCAACTTTTGGGTTGGGCTGATTCTGATGATGATTGTGAAATATAGGAGGATACTTAAATATGCTAGAGAAGAAAAGACTTGATGAAATTGTGGAGGTTGTAAAAAGAAATACATTTAAAAAAGCTATTTTTTCAGATACAGATTATGAAATCAATGTTGATATTGAAAATAAAATAGTAAAAATAAATATAATTAATGATTTTCAAACTTTTTTATATGAGGATACTGGTAATTATATTTCATATCCTATAACTGAAATATATAGAATAACAAGAAATTTATGTGTTTATGAATGTACTTTAGAGAAATTAGATGAAGAATATCATAAAGAAGTTCCTATAAACGAATACCATAATATTTTTTTATTAGAAAGATACAGCGAACTTTTTTATGCAATAAGTTGTTTGAAAAAAATGAACTATGAAATAGATTTTCCAGCTTATGAGGAAAGGCTAAAAATGTATAAAAAAGAGATAGAGAAAAGAGGTTTAAATAAAGAGATAAATAAATATAAAAAACAATTTAGAATAAAAAAAGATAAATGGAATTTAGAATAATAAATTGTATACTACTTTTTGCATACCAAAAATGCTATACTTTTATGCCATAAACTTGTAATATAAACATCCTTAAAAATGGCTTGAACACTATGTATACATACCTTTTACATAGTATATACATTTTTAGGGTTATGAAATAGAATTATTATGTTGACTTATTTACAATAAATAGTAAAATTAAATGGTGATAAAGTTTATTACCATACTTCTTTATCATACCTTTTTTATTTTTAGTAGTTCCTTACTACAAGTCTATAACAGGTTAAATATATTTGTTATAGACTTTAGAAGTGAATTAATAAAAATACCTAGAACAGTATTTTTAGGTGAGCAATAATGAATAACAAGAAGTTTTAAAATTTATTTGCTTAGTTTATAATATAGTAAATAGATAATAAGTAGGTGATTGGAATTGGAAGTAAAGAATTTAAAGCCTAAAGTTAGTTTACAAGAGTTTAATGAATTTGAAAAAGAAAGTGATAAACCATTAGAATATATAAATGGTTATGTATATGCTAAGTCATTTTCTTCAATGGCACATAATCAAATAGTTACTAAAATTAATGGTGAAATTCAAAGGCAATTAAGGGGAAAGCCATGCAAGGTATTTTCTGAACAAATAGAAGTCATATTGGGAGAAAACAGGGTTAAACCGGATGTATTTATTGTATGCAAACAAAATGATAAATTTGAAAGAATAGGTCAATCATTTTTAACCATTCCTACAATTATTTTTGAGGTAGTTTCTCCTAGTAATGCTAGTTTAGATACCGTAGTTAAAATGGATTTATATGCTAAGTTTGGAATAAGAGAATATAACTTAGTTTATCAAGATGGGGTTATTCATAAATATATTTTAAATGAATATGGTAATTATTACTTTGATAAAGATTATAGAAAAGGTGAGAAGTATATAAGTTCAAGTATGATTGGTTTAACACTAGATACAGAATTTATATTTGAAGATTTAGAATTTTAATAATTAAGAGTATTAAGTATTAATTTACTTAATACTTTTTTATAGGATGTATAAAAAAAGAAAAAAGTGGACAAGATATAGATATACTCGAGTAATAAAAATCTCTTATTCCCCGAAAAGTATTTATATATTTAATCCCAAGTTAGGTACGGTTATAACTTGGGATATATTTTTTTAAGTATGGTTTTAAGAACTTTAGGATATGTTACAAGAACATTATTGAATAAAGTAAATTAACTTATTTTCACCTTAACTAAAAGCTATAATCATTGTAAATATAAAATTCCCTATACCATGAAGTAATATGCTTGGAATTATTGAGCCGTTAAAAACTTTTTCATTAAAATAAGTAAATAAAAAAGCCGAGCCTGCTATAGATATGAATAGTAGAATTAAAGGATATGCATTATCTGCTACCCCCATAAGTGCCATAGGGATAACATGCAAAATTCCGAATATACTTGCTTGAAGTAAATTACCTGTTTTAAACCCTAATTTAGAAATAAATCTCTTACTGAAAAAACCTCTAAATAATAATTCCTCTGATACGCCATTTTGAAAAAAATTTTGCATAAATGCCGGGATAACTGCATAAAATCCAAGACCTTTAAACGAGTTTACCGTTATGTTTTGCGATTCAGCTAAATTAGATATATTCCCTATATAAGAATCAATAACCGCAAAAGAAAACGACATAATTACACATGTAAATAATAGTAAAATAGAACCTTTTAATTTAGGTTTTTTTAATCCTACCCACTTTAAAAACTTTTCCTCTACTTTAGTTATCTTCCACCATATAAACGGTATTAAACTAAATAGTAGAATTTGAAATATACAATTTAGAATGAGTTGCATAAATTCTATAATAGTCATTATAATCCCCCTAAGCATTACATTAAATAATACTATATTATGAAAATATAGTATATTATACCATATAAGTTGACTTTATGGTTATTATTTTTCATATCAAATGGGATTAGTTCATGGAAGTATTACAAGAAAGGTAGACCTTTAAGGACTGTAAGAAATTATATTTATTTATGTTTCTAAAAGTCCTTTTTATTTTTTAGACATATTCATAAAATCAAATAATGTTTATGAATATATTTAGTAGTAGATGCTGGAGCAATCTAGCATCTATTTTTTTTATAAAAAAATAATTATTTGCACATACTAAAACAAAAAAATTTTAGGAGTAATAACATGATAAGTGATTATGTAATAGTTGGAGCAATAGGTGGAATTATAATAATACTTTGTATAGTTGCTACAGTTATAGGAATTAAAGCACCTAAACAGGAGTTTAAGAAGTTATCAAAAAAAGAAAATTATAATAGATACATGAAGAGTGATGAGTGGCAATTACAAAGACTAAAGGCATTAAAGAAAAGTAAATATAAATGTAGTAAATGTGGAAGTAAAAAAAATCTACAGTTGCATCATTTAACATATGCACATTTTGGAAATGAGTTAAGTGGTGAAGTAAAAATATTATGTAGAAAATGCCACCAAAAAGCACATGGTAGGAGATTTTAAGAGCATTAACATTTAGTTGTTAATGTTTTGTATATAAAATGCGTATTTTATTTTGCAGAAAATGTTACACTTTACATAATTTATTTATAATAATAAATGTAATACAAAACGGAGGTGGAAAGATGGATAATATGGTTAAATATGGATTAAAAATAACTAAGGATGAAAGTAGATTTAGAAAGATATAAATAAAAATTTTGGGAGGAATTTTGATTTATGAAATTAACTATTGCAGAATTTAAGAAAACTAAACAAATACAAAAAAAATATAATGATAGGGGGCGGTAATTATGGCACTTTATGACTATATGCCAAGTGATTATGATTTAATGATAATGAGGCAAGAACAGATAGAAGAAGAGAAAAGAAAACTACAGGAGGAACAGGATAAGAGGGAGGCAAGACAAAAAGAATTAGAATACATGAACAGCCACTATGTATCAGATATTCTAAATTTTGATGCTATAGATGCACTAAATAATGAGCAAGATTATTTGATTAAGGGTAGAACTAACAGCGGTAAAACTTATTGGGTTAAAAATGAGTTAGTTCCTTACTGTATCCTAAATAATAAGAAATTATTAATATTATCGCATTTAACAACTCTAAGAGAGCAAACAAGAAGAGATGTTAAAAAGGGGCTGGAGGATAATTTACTAAGTGGATTCGATACTGACTTAGTAACAATAACAACTTATCAAAAAATGGTAAATGATAAAAAGATGTATAGTGTAGTTAGGGACAACACAAAGTACCAAGAATATGATTTAGATTATTATGATTATGTTGCATTAGATGAGGCTCATTTTCTTACATCTGGGGCATGGACTAATATTACGGTTGATTTTTTAGAGTTTATCTATGAATCTGAAAAAGCTATATTAATATTTATGACAGCAACACCGCAGACACTTGAGGAAGTGCTAGGATATGAGTTAAAGGTGTTATATGAAAATTACTCTGATAATGAGGTCGTGGACACTATTGAAAAGACGGATAATATTAAAACTATGCAGAATGAAATAATTAAAAACAGTAACAATAAATCTTTAGTATTCAATAGAAGAATAGAGGAGGCGATTAATTTGCATAATTCAACAAAGAATTCAAGCTTTTTATGTAGTGCTAATAATAAAGACTATAAAAAATTTAGAAATGAGGCTGAATATAAGAACATCATCAAGAATAAAAAATTTGAAAGTGCTGTATTATATACAACAAAATTTTTAGAGGCTGGAATTGATTTAATCGATGAAAAAATAAATCTAATTTGCATAAATGGATTATTTAATAAGCTAGAAATACAACAGCAGATAGGAAGGGTTAGGAAGGTTGATGGTGCTGATAATAAAGCTAGAGTTATTATAGTAGAGCCAAGCAGAAGGCAACTAAGCAAAATAATAAGTAGACTTGAATTTGAAGAAATTTTATATGAGGAATATAAAGGGTGGGGCATTAAGGACATTCTTGAATGTAGAATAAATAAATTCATGAATCCAAGCTATGTTTATATTGACAATGATGGACTTGCTAAAGTTGATGAAACTAAAGCAATTCAAGTAACACATGATTTAAAATGGTACAAGCACATAAGAGATGTTGGATATGCCGAGGCAATC
>NZ_CP051757.1:0-20671 GCF_015708635.1 Candidatus Sarcina troglodytae | reverse complement strand
TAGTTTAATTAACATATGGAGGATTAAAAATATGGGAAATTATTATAGCTACATGAGAATTTCAACCAAAGAGAACAATGATAAACAAAGTTTTAATAGGCAAGAGAAAAGCTTAAAGACATATGCAAAAGATAATAACATAGAATATTTATTAAGCTTTAAAGATGATACAACTGGAGGTACATTTAATAGACCATCTTGGAGTAAACTAGAAAAGATATTACAAAAAGGGGACACGATAATATTTAAAGAAATATCAAGATTCACACGCCAGGCTGAAGAGGGATATAAAAAATATATGGAATTAATGGAGAAGGGAATTAACTTAGTATTTTTAGATAATCCAACTGTATCAACAGATTATATAAAAAACTTAACAAGTATTGCTAATACACAAAACTTAGTTACTAAAACTGCTTTAGATAGCACAATAAAATTGTTATTAATAGTTGAATTGGATAGAGTGGAGCAAGAAAGAGAACTTATAGTAAAGAGAATAAAACAAGGTATTGAAGCAAGTGATAAGAAAAGTGGAAGAAAACAAGGTAAACTTGATAAAATGAGTGATAAATTAAGAGATGATATAAAAGAGTTTTTAAGTGATAGAAGTATAAAACAAATAGATTTGATGAATAAACACAATATAAGTCGAAATACGCTAAAGAAGTATATATCGATAGTAAAAGAACAATAAACATCAAACACAATTATAGATATTATAATAAAAAGATACTAATTTATTTAGTATCTTTTTATTTGCCCTTATACGCCTTTATAAGAGTTTTAATACACTATTAATATAATTACATCAATTGAGTTTTAAAAGTTTTCATGAGCTTATTTAAACATTTACATTGATGATTGAATAATAAGATAAACAAATATAAAATTATTTGCCACTAACCCATTTTAAATAATTAAAATATATTCACAAAAATTACAATTGGTATTCTAGCTTATTATATTCTTTCCAATAACACTTGTATTATATGATCTGTTATTATATTTCACAGGTTTATACTAATACAAAATAAAATACTAATATAAATAATGCTAATATAATAGCCAGTATTCCAAATAATCTACAAAGAAATATCGATTTTTGCATTCCAATCGCCTTGTTGGTTTTAGGTGTAGCATAAGGGAATACAGTTAATATAATTCCTACTCCAAAACTAAGCCAAAACATAGCCCATACTGGGAATTTATTTGGAGATGAATTGCCTTCAATTACAATTAATATTAAAAATATAATCATATATATTGGAAATGATAACAAAAACTTATATTTATTTTTATTAACTTTTTCTTTAAATGCATTATATTTATTTTCACATTCTACTGAACAAACATTAGAATCATTATCCACTAACTCCTTTGAACACCAAATACATTTCAAAATAATCACTTCCTAAACATACAGTAATATACCAATTTAATTATTTCACTTTTTAATATGATTTTAGTTTATATATATTTATTGTCACTATCAAATAGTATAACGGCTAATATTACTTGAAAAGTTTTTTTATTTGCCCAATGTACTATTAAATACTTCAATTTTCAGTATAAATTACGATTGAAACTGAATAGGGTAAAAATGGGGGTGGAAATTATCTCAAAGTAAGAGTGAATATAAAATACTTTGAAATAATTTATAATTATTTTTAGGCTAATAAAAAAGATACTAGCATCAGCTAGTATCATCTTTGGCAGGAGCTGTATATAAAAGACTAGAAAGTTATTTTAGTCAGTAACATATGGATAACTAACTTCACATTTTTTATACATTTTATAGCACATATAAACAAACTAGAAACGTATCTAACCTGTTTTTTATTTAATATTTCAGTTTCTGTTAATTTTTTTAATATATTTGCTTAATATACTATACGCTATTAATAAACCTATGAATAGCAATATAATAACATTTACCACAATATATAAGTTATTATTGATTAATAAGTCTCTATATGGTTTAAGTATAAAATTTGCAGATGTAAGTCCGTATATACATACAAAAACCATTATTAAATTAGCTAGTTTCTTATGCTTAACAAATTTATACACATAGATTATTCCTATTACAATACATAGTATTATTCGTCCTAAATCCATACCTGGAATTCCAAACATAATCTCACCCCCTAACATCTATATTATACACTAACATCTATATTATGCACTAATATAAACCATATATTATAATAATTTACATATAAGATTGTATTAAGGGGATATATGAGTTATTAAAGTAAAAAGAATTAGAGGAAAAGTTTATACAGTAGTTTATTAAGCAAGGGTATAACAAAATTAAAATAAATAAAGGAGATGATTATGATAAATATTATGGATATATTAGGAGTTACTTATAAAGAGGATATAATAAGCAATTTATTAGCTCATAGTCTAAATAACTCTGTATCATTTAAAACAACTTCTTTAGAAAACTTAGTACAGTTAAAGAATGTTTCTTCATATACTGTTAAAGCTTATACAAGGATAAGTACTTCAATGGGTATACCCGATATAGTTATAGCTTTAAAATGAGATGAAGTTAATTGTAATAAACTAATAATAATTGAAAATAAATTAAAAGCAATAGAAGGATATGAACAAACAAAAAGATATACTAATGAAAAATGTATATCCGAATTATACGAAAAAGTAGAATTAAACTATAAAGATATTGAGCCATACTTTATATACTTGACTCTAATTCCTGAACAAATTCCAAGTGGCGAAAAGTTCCAAAATATAGATTATAAATATCTAATAAATAATATTAAATACGATAATGTAGAAAATACATTTGATATACGCGTTGAAACATCCTATGACGTTATAAATAAAAATATGAATTTGTACTTACATTATGAAATTAATCCTTATATTAGCGTGAGAGAAGCAAAACAAAGGTCAACAAACAATGGCTACTATAAGTATTTAATTCAGAGAAACATAATTAAAACTAAAATTCATAATAATATAAAAAAATACAATGATTTTGATATAAAATCACGTAATGGTTCTAACCAAATAGCAAAAATCCAACTTAAAATTAGTAGTAATACAACAGTTAAAGAGTTTATTGATAATGTATCGTTTTATGTAGTGGTTGTATCAGATTTTATAAATGTAACTTTAAAATAAATATTGAAATAATTTGAAGATAAAATAATATTATACTATGTTTAACTAAATTGTTAATATACAATATAAAAACAAGGTAAAAAATTTTTAAAATATATAGATGATTTAAATTACTTTAAACTCTAATATATTTTTTAATTTATTGTATAATATAGCTTATTAGAGGTTAAGCATATGCCATTACGAATACGAATATAGAATACTGTTGCATTGCTCTATAAGAGTTTTTAAAATTTATAAGTATATTTATCTAAAAAAAGAATTTTAAAAGTCTTATGTAGCGTTATAAAGCGATAGTGGAGTAAACTATAAAAGTAGGGTCTGTTTTTTAAAGATACTTTTTTAGATAGTTGGTGTTTTACACTTTATTAATTTTTGAGGTTGAGTTAATGTACGTGTATACACCCATATCTATCCCCAAAAGCTATATATCTATTATAAATACAACTCTTAAAATATATAACTTTTTGGATTAAGCTTTTGAATTATATCTCTATTCTTAAAATTTACCTACTTAACACACATTATTCATAAAAAAATTTTTAATTTGACAGATATAGTAGGATCATTTAAGAAAATTGATTTTTAGCAATGAACTTCCGAATGTGATAAAAAATAATTTTATTAAAATTGAATGGCGTATACGTAATGAATTAAGCCACTTTTTTAAATTTTGTATACATATTTCCGACATACTTTTTTTTGATTTTTTAAAAGTATGAAATACTTAATTTAAGCTTGAAAATGAAATTTCTCGAATTCTGCTTCAAACATCTTCTCTTATCTCTTTAATATCTTCTTCACCAATATATGTATACTCATATGTTTGTTTATCTAAATAAAATAAACATCTTCATCTTTATTCATAATCTTCTTCATCATCAGCCCAGCCCAAAAGTTGCTTTTCTAATTTATCATAATCATATTTTCTTTGAGTGAAGTTAGCAAAACCAGAAACTTCTTTTTTAGGTTTATCAAAATCTTTTTTAGTTTCAAATTTATAAGTTCTAGGTTCTAAATCTTTAACATAGAATTTAATACTAGTAACTTTTCGTCCAGTTTTAACATATTCAACGTTGTATATATCTAATAATTCTTTTTCTCTAAGTTCCTTAACAGCAGATTCTATTACTCTAACTCTAAAATTGTTAAATACTTTATATTTGTTTTGTAACATTAAATATTCTTTAATTTCATCTACAGAATATTCGATAATTGTTTTATTGCCTGTCCACATTCTAAGTAATTCATATAATCTTTGTGCATTAGTAGCACCTAAACCAATATACTTAGTAACATTAGTTGGGGTAAATCCTGTTTGAGTATATTCATGGATAAGTTGTAATAATAACATAGGAATTTCAATTTTAAAAATTTTGGTTGTAGGATTATACTTATATCCACTAATAACTTGTACTTTTAACCATTCTCCATTGTCTTTAATGTGCATTATTTCGTTTTCTTTAAGATTTTCTAAGAATCTCTTAATACCTTCTACTGTACTATAATCTTTAAATTTAATTAAACTTTTTAATTCTTGCAATGTAATTTTCGCAACATTAATTTTATTTTTTTGTATTTCGTAAAATGCTTTTTGTAAAACTCTATTCTGTGAAACTGTAAAATCATACTTTGCTTTAATTAAAGCATTACTTTTAAATAAGACTTGTAAATCATTCATTTATTTTTCCCCTTCTTTGGTTTATTTTAGTATATTATACATCCATACATAATATCTGTCTACTGTAGGTATATTCTCCCTAATTTGTAGGTGTATTCTCCCTAATTTGTAGGTGTATTCTCCCTAATTTGTAGGTGTATTCTCCCTAATTTGTAGGTGTATTCTCCCTAATTTGTAGGTGTATTCTCCCTAATTTGTAGGTGTATAAGTCTCGAAAGGAGCATGAAAAGCCAATCCTAGAGCGTCTAAATACATTAAATACTATTAAATACTATTAAATACTATTAAAAGAGAAAAGAAGATACAAAATTTTATATTTTTCTAAATTTTATACTTATATTCCTTATTTAATTTATTAAAGTAATATTATATATTTTTAGAAAATATTAGAATATAAAAGTAAAATAATATTTATTTTTAAAGCTGATAAAACTTTAAAGGAAATTAGAAATAATTTTATAAAAAGTATATAATACAAATTAAAAATAATATTAATTTAATTAGGAGCAACATTATATGAATTTTTTAATACAACCAATTACCGAAAAATACTTAGACGAAGCACTACAACTTCATACAGATGTTTTCTTGAATAATGAACCACTTACACCTAGATTAAATATTTCAAAAAATGAATTTAAAAAAATACTAGGTAAACAATTATTATCATCAATACGTAATGGATATTCAATAGGTGCATTTAATAATAATGAATTAATAGGATTTATTATTTGTTCTGATATGAATGATTCATCTAAAGATCAAACGTTATCTTTAAATTCTAAAAATCCATTTGAAAAACTACATTTAGCTATTGAAAAACTAAACATTGTTTTAAAACAAGAACCATTTATAAATAAAAAACTTTTTCATATTGAAACAATGGGAGTAGATAAATCTTATGTTGGATACGGTATAGGAAAAGAATTAATAAAAAAAACTTTACAAATAGCACAAGATAATAATTTTGATTATATTTATGCTGAATGCACTAACATTTTTTCTGAAAATGGAATGTTAAATAATGGATTTGAAATTGCACATCAATATGCATGGAAAGACTGTGGAATTAAAGAATTCGAAAATCTTGCTGGAAACTTTTCATTAACAGTTAAAAATATTTTTTAAAAAAATTAAATTTAAATTAATAAACATATTCAAGATAATTTAAACCAAAATAATGAAGTTAATTCTTTATTTTGGTTTAAAGATTACAGAAAAAATTAATTATCAATTATAGAGAAAATTTAAAAATATTAAATACATATTTAATATTACCATAATTGGTCATACCAATCAATAGTTTATAAAATATTTTTTATGAATAATAATTATTAGTGTTTATAAAATACTTAAATTAGACTTATAAAAAATTATCTTTAATATTTAAAGTTGTACTATTTTTTTATTCTATTCTAATTCATAATCATGATAATAGGAACTTATTTTATTTTTTGAAATTAAATTGCTAAAAATTTATTTTTATTTATAATATGCAATGTAAAAATGTAATTTTATTTATTAATATAACATTATATTTTTATATATCTTCAAAATTTTTTCAAAATGAAGTTTTATAAAACAAAATTATTTAATATATGCAATTTTTATCTATAAAAATTATAAACATAAATTATTAATAAATTATTAATAGTTTGTTAATAGTTTTACAACAAATTATTAATAATTTGTTTTTTAGTCTTTAATTTATAAATTAAAGACGTTTATATATTATAGAGCATATTTGCTATAAAATTGATTTAAAAATTTTAATATAATATACTATTTTAGAAATTTTTCTTAATATATTTAATGCATAGGAGGTAATAATGAAAAAAGTACGAAGAATACTTTTATGTGTTTTTTTAATTTTTTGCGTAATGGGATTTTATATTCCAGAAAGTAATGCAATATTGTATTCTAATAATACAAGTTTTCCTTATAATATAAATATAAGTTTAAATGGTCAAAATTTAAATGATTCAAAAAATTCTATATCATTAACTAATAATTCTTTAGTGAAAATTAGTATAAATTTAACTAGAAAAGCTAATTCGCCTATAAATAATAGTAATGAAGTAGTAATAAGTTTACCTAAGCAATTTTCAGGAATGTCTTATATTGGAAATACACCAGGTTTTAATTTTTCTGTTAATGGGGATAAGCTTACAATAAAATTAATTGATAATGGGTATAAACTTGTTAATGGATCTAAAGTTCCAATTATTGGTGCAACATTTAATGCAACAGCAACTTTTAATTCAAATTCAAGTAATCAAAGCATTAGTACAACTATAAATGTTGGAGGAGAAGTTATTCCATTAGTAATAACACCGCAAAATACTAATAAAGTAAATAGTACTTCAAATTCTGATACAGGAAATAAAAGTATTATTAATGGAAGTTTACAATATGGAAGCTTAACTAAAAAAGTATATGATAATTCCACTAAAAAATGGGTTTCTAGTGAGAGAATAGAAAATAATGGTGGAATAATAAAAGAAAGATATGAACTTGATATAACAACTAAAGGTGATAATTACACATGCGACGATGTGTTAGATAATAGTGCTATGAATTATATAAAAAATAGTGTAGAAATATTAAACTCTAGTAATCAAAATATTACAAAAAATTGTTTGATTACTTATAGTAAAAATACTATGAATATAAAATTTCCTAATTCAGGTACATATATTATATACTATGATGTAGATATTAATACTAGTGAATTATCTAATACTATTGGTATAGCACTTTCAAACTATGCGTATTTATATAATAATATAAATAAATTAATTGCTGGTAATAGTGCTACTATACATATAGAGCCTAATTCAATAAACCCCGCATTTAGCAAAACAATAACTTCAGGAAAAAGTTATTCTAAAATAGGTGATATGATTGATTATGCATTATACATAAATATGAAGTCAAATTACACAGATATTCAAGAAGTAAAAGGAATTAAAGTAATAGATAAATTACCACCTGGTTTAAAAATTGAAAATATAAATGATATTAATGTTAATTTAGTAAGTAGTAGTTCAAATTTAAATAATTTAGGACCTAATGTAAATACTATTGTTGAACAAACTATAAATGTAAATCAAACATTTAATGAACCTACAGTTGTAATGAATACAGCTGGTACAGAAATATATATATATATTCCTGATACTGAGGATTTTGGTTATCAAGTTAATTATGATGCTGAGGTTACTAAGTTAGAAAGTAGTTTTACCAATACAGCATCTATAAGTTATGATAAAACAACCAAAATAAGTAGTGCAACAGCTTATTATTCAGGATCTCAAGGAAGTTTTTTAGCTTATAAAACTGTAAGTACTAATAAATTAACAGATTATGATAGTCAAAATGTTTTATATGGAATAAATGTGGATACATATGGAGAAGAAACTACTAATAATTTAAACATAACTGATACTTTACAAAAAGGAGTAATATTAAATTCAGTAAATTTAAAAGGATACTCTGCGGTAGCAAAATTAGAAAATGGTATTTATATAAAAAAAGAAGATGGATTTACTATAAAGTATGGTCTTAATAATAATAATCAATATTATGTTAAGATAGATAACAATAATAATATTGGAAAAGGTAATAATTACGATTTTATTTTAAATACATCATTCTCAAATGTCCCAAATGGAACAACTGTAAATAATACAGCATATGTAAATGGTATTCCTACTAATACTGTTACAACTAAAAAAGGATATGAAATAGAAGCAATTAAAGTAAGTAGTAAAAATTTAAATGATACATTAAGTGGAGCAAAGTATGTTGTTTATTCAGAAAATGGAACTAAAATTACAACCGTTGAAAGTAATAATACTGGTAAAATAGAATTTTCTGTTCCGAAAGCGGGAGAATATTATTTAAAAGAAATAAAAGCACCAATTGGATATGCAATAGATACTAATAAAATTTTATTTAATGTTACTTCTAATGATATTGGTAAAATTACCAATATAGGAGATTTGAAAGATACCCCAATAAACCAAATAGAGGGAACAGTAGTAATAACCAAAGAAAATGAAGCTGGAACGCCATTAGCAGGTGCAAAAATAGAGATAATAAATTCAGCTAATAAAATAGTATACACAGGTGTAACCAACTCTAAAGGGGAAATAACAGATGCTAATCTACCATATGGTACATATACCTATAGAGAAATAGCAGCACCAACAGGATATACGATAAATACTCAAGTTGGAAAGTTTGAAATAACATCTAACGGACAAATTGTAAATGAAACAATAAAAGACAAGAAGGTAACAAATACAACTAATTCCACTGGAGATAAGAAAGTAACAAATACAACTAACTCCACTGGAGATAAGAAAGTAACAAATACAACTAACTCCACTGGGGACAAGAAAGTAACAAATACAACTAATTCCACTGGAGATAAGAAAGCAACAGGTACAACTAACTCCACTGGGGATAAGAAAGTAACTGATACAACTAACTCTACTGGGGACAAGAAAGTAACAAATACAACTAACTCCACTGGAGATAAGAAAGCAACAGGTACAACTAACTCCACTGGGGACAAGAAGGTAACTGATACAACTAACTCCACTGGAGATAAGAAAGCAACAGGTACAACTAACTCCACTGGGGATAAGAAAGTAACAAATACAACTAATTCTACTGGAGATAAGAAAGTAACAAATACAACTAATTCCACTGGAGATAAGAAAGCAACAGGTACAACTAACTCCACTGGGGATAAGAAAGTAACAAATACAACTAACTCCACTGGGGACAAGAAAGTAACAAATACAACTAACTCCACTGGGGATAAGAAAGTAACAAATACAACTAACTCCATTGGGGATAAGAAGGTAACTGATACAACTAACTCTACTGGGGACAAGAAAGTAACAAATACAACTAACTCCACTGGAGATAAGAAAGCAACAGGTACAACTAACTCCACTGGGGATAAGAAAGTAACAAATACAACTAACTCCACTGGGGATAAGAAGGTAACTGATACAACTAACTCCACTGGAGATAAGAAAGTAACTGATACAACTAACTCTACTGGGGACAAGAAAGTAACAAATACAACTAACTCCACTGGGGACAAGAAAGTAACAAATACAACTAACTCCACTGGAGATAAGAAAGCAACAGGTACAACTAACTCCACTGGGGACAAGAAGGTAACTGATACAACTAACTCCACTGGAGATAAGAAAGCAACAGGTACAACTAACTCCACTGGAGATAAGAAAGTAACAAATACAACTAACTCCACTGGGGACAAGAAAGTAACAAATACAACTAACTCCACTGGGGATAAGAAAGTAACTGATACAACTAACTCTACTGGGGACAAGAAAGTAACAAATACAACTAACTCCACTGGAGATAAGAAAGCAACAGGTACAACTAACTCCACTGGAGATAAGAAAGTAACAAATACAACTAACTCCACTGGAGATAAGAAAGTAACAGGTACAACTAACTCCACTGGAGATAAGAAAGTAACAAATACAACTAACTCCACTGGGGACAAGAAAGTAACAAATACAACTAACTCCACTGGGGATAAGAAAGTAACTGATACAACTAACTCTACTGGGGACAAGAAAGTAACAAATACAACTAACTCCACTGGAGATAAGAAAGCAACAGGTACAACTAACTCCACTGGAGATAAGAAAGTAACAAATACAACTAACTCCACTGGAGATAAGAAAGTAATAGGAATAAAAACACTACCAGATACAGGGATAAATTCTTATTATAATATATTATTATTAATTATATTATTTATAGTTTTATTAACTATTCTTATAATTATATTTATTATTAAACAATCTAAAAATACATTATTATAAATTAAAAAAGTAAATAGTAATATATTATATTACTATTTACTTTTTAATAATATATTTAAGAATAAAAATATTTAAATTATTAAAATTCGTAAACAAGGAGAATATTTTGAAAAAACTGAAGAAAAAAAAGTTTTTTAAAATAGTAACAGTATTATTGGTAATATATATTGTTATTGCTGTATTATTTATTAGTTTTCAGTACTATTCAACTATTAAATCACAAGTAATAATTAATACTAGTACAATAAATTCATCTGATAAGTCTAAAGAGGATATTAATATAGGTTCTGCCAAATATATGGAAAAATATTATAATTATTCTAAACAAATAAACAGTGAAGTAATTGGATGGATATATATTAAAGGCACTGATATAAATTATCCCTTATTACATGGAAAAACTGATAGTTATTATTTAGATCATAACTGGCAAGGAGAAAAGTTTTGGAATGGATGTATTGCATTAGATCAAGATAATACTTCTTTAGCTAATAATACATTATTAATTAATGGACATAACATGTTAAATGGGATCATGTTTTCACAATTAACTAATTATGAGAGTATAGACTTTGCTAAAAAGCATAATATAGTAGAAATTTATAATGGTACAAGCAATAAAATTATATATTTTAAAGTATTTAGTGCTATATATACAAAACCAAGTATTGAATTAAATTTAGGAAATAATTCAGAGAAAATAAGACAAGAAACTATAGATAATTTAATGAGTGAAAAGATATATAAAATAGATAATTATAATGGAAATAATATATTATTCCTTAATACATGTTTATCAAATGGTACTGATAATCATATTATTGTTATATGTGAAGAAATATAAATAAAAGAAAGGAATGTACAATGAATTTGAAAAAATGAATAGTTATTATAATTTTATCTATATTAGCTGCTAGTATGACAATTATATCTATATCTTTATATAATTATAATACTGATTTTATAAATAAAATTAATATACAAGAACAAAACTATAATAATAGTTCATTATTATATTATGGATATAAATTGATTAATAAAAAAATAAATTTTCATGCACATGGTTACATAAACGGGATTCCTTATATCAATATTGAAAATGCTGAATTGTATAATATATCTAATGTTATACAAGTTGATAATTTTAATGGATTAAAATTTATAGTTAACTCATATAAAGGTTATGCTAAAATTTATTATCAGGATAACAAAAAAAGTAAAGTAATAAGCATATTTAAAAACAAAACTAATTTAAATATAATAGGAATTATATTTAATAAATGGTATGTAATATCATTTGGTCAAAATAAATATATAGCAAAAGAGGGTTTTATCTCTATAAAAAATGTTAAAATATCTTATGGATAATTTGGCATTTTTTTATCTTAAATAATTTAAATATAGTTTTAGCAATAAAAGACTATATTGACCAGCATACTAGTAACTTGTATAATTAATGGATATATAGGATATTAAAATATATTGGAGTAATAATATGGATAAAAAAGCACTTATATATATGTGTAATGATAATAAATTAAAACATTATATGAAAGATATAGAAAAATATTGTTTAGATAATCATTATTATTTAGATGAAAAAAATATTTTCATAGCTAACAAAGAAAATTTAAAAACTAACTTATATCCAGGTAATACTTTGATTTTAGGAGAATTATGTATGCTTGGTGAAAAAGTTGATGAAATAAAACAAGAATTATACTTACTTAAAAACAATAATATAAATGTGGTTATTTTAAATATTTCCAATTTATTAAATAGATATTTAAATAATAAAAATGAATTAAATTTTGATAAAATAGATTTATTTGTAGAATTAATATATTTAGATATACAAACAAGGGTAGCAAATAATAAAAGAGGTCGTCCTAAAATTAATCTTCCTTCTAATTTTAATAAAATTTATGATGAATGGAAAGCTGGAAAAATAACTGCAGTAAAAGCAATGGATTTATTAAATTTAAGTAAAACTACCTTTTATAAATTTGTAAAAAAATATGAAGAAAGTATCTTTAAAGATTCTCTAGAATTTAAAAGTAATACAACTAATATACCTAAAAAAAATAAATTTAGTTATCCTAATAATGCTATTATAACTCATTTTAGCATATATTTAAGAGATAAATTTGGTAATAAATTAATTAATGAATTAGTTCTTAAGCCAGGAACTAAAATAACTGTTTTAAATATTAACTTTGAAAATCAATTAGTTTTAATTGAATATTTATTTAATAATAAAGTAAAAAGAGGATTTATACAAAATGACTTTAGAATTATAAAATATATGAATGAAAATAATTATAGAAATGACTATAAACCTATGTTAGTTTATAAAAATGAACTAGATGAAGATACAGCATATGGAAAGTTATTTCCTTATGAAAAATTTACCGTATTATATAAAAAAGAGTCAAAATTTTATATAGTATATAATACCAAAAAAGGTAAAAATTCAAAAAGTGGATTTGTAAATATAACATATAATAAAGAAAAATTTAGTTATCCTAATAACGCGATTATTAAAAATTTTAATGTATATTTAAGAACTGAAACTGGAAAAAGAACTTATAACAAACCTGTGCTTACTATAGGAACTAAAATAACAGTTTTAAATATTAATTTTGAAAATCAATTAGTTTTAATTGAATATTTATATAATAATAAAATAAAAACAGGCTATATAAAAAATAGTTATAGAACAATAAAATATTTAAATGAAAATAATTATAAAAATTCTAATAAATTAACTGATGTTTATGAAATAAATTTTGATATTAAGAGAAAAAATGGTAAAATTCTTCCTAATGAAAGGGCTACCATTTTGTATGAAAATAATTTTGGTACTTACATAGTATATAATACTAAAAAAGGTAAAAATTCAAAAAGTGGATACTTACTATAGAATATAATTAAAATTATTATTTAATAATAATTTTAATTATATTTTGTTTTTACTTTTTATATTGTATAATTTTATATAATGTGTTAAAAAATTTAATTAAAAAGGAGAAACTAATGAAAAAGCTCATTATTACTAATACTTTTGTATTTATTATATTAATGATTTTTATATTAAGCTTTCAATGTATATTTTCTAGTGATAATGTATTAATTGGTGTATTTGGAGCTACTGCTTTATTAATGTTATTACAAACTGATTTATCATTTGAGCCTATAAAAAATACTATTATGATGATAATTTTATTTTTTGCAATAGGATTAGGAGCTTATATAGCTAGTAATCATTTATTTTTAGCAATACCTATAAACTTTATTATAGTTTTTTTTATTTATTATAAATTTGGTTATATAACCAAAGCCCCTCTATTTTTACCCTTTATTTTCTTATATTTATTTTTAGCACCTTTTCAAATAACACCCCAACAATTACCGTTAAGACTTATTTCATTAATAGTTGTAGGTATAATGGTTATGTTGCCACAATTTTTTATTAATAAAAATAAAATAAAAAAAACAACCGAAAAAATACTTCCCAATTATGTTAATTTATTAATAAAAAAAATTGAAATCTTAACTGATGCTAAATTTGAAGAAAATATTGAAGAAAATATTGAAGAAATTAATAAAGAATCTAATAAATTACTTGATCAATTAAAAACAATAATTTACGACAAGAAAAAAAGCAAATTTTATATATCTAAAGAGAGTAAAACTAGTTTAAATTTAGTTGTAGCTTTAGAAAATTTAAACTTTTTTATAGATAATGTAAAAAAAGATGAGCTTATTTTATTAAAAGAGAAATTAATTCTTTTAAAAGATAATATTATAAAATATGATAAAAATTCTTTAACTAATTTAAAATTAAAAGATAGCAATTCAAGTAAGTTTAATATTCAACTAAAAACAAAAATAGAATTTGCAATAAAAAGTTTAATTGAATTTAAAGAAGAAAAAAGTACTTATTCATTTTCTTTTAATCGAAAATCTAGAGAAAATGATGCGTATACATTAACTAAATTTAAATTTAATCCTATAAGATTATCATATTCATTTAGAATGGCCATATTGATTACTATAACATTTTTTATAATGGAGTATTTTCATTTAACACAAGGTAGATGGATTGTTTATGCTGTACTTTCACTTACACAACCATATTATGAAAAAACACTTACTAGGGCAAAACAAAGATTTCTTTCTACTGTTATAGCTACTATTATTATTAGTATTTTATATAGTATTTTTACAACTCAAATTTCTAGAGGAATTATACTTCTATTTGCTGGATATCTTATGAGTTATTTTAGATCTTCTTATAAAACTTCTATGATATTAATTACTATAACAGCTATAGGAATGGCTCTAATGCCATCAGAATCCTTAACTATAGTTGGTAACTATGGACATGTTAATGTTATAATAATATCACTACTAAGAATAGGATATGTATTAATAGGTACAGTAATAGCTTTATTAGTAAACAAATTTTTATTTTTTTATAATGTCCCAAAAGCTAATAATAAACTTGAAGAAACTTCAAACAACATGTTAAAAGATTTATTTAATAATTTAGAAAAAATAATTCTTTATAATAATTTAGATAATTATGTTAATAATAGTTATTTATTGGTATCAAGTTTTCAAAAAACAAAAATAGAAAATTTACAATATCTTAATATAAATACTAATAATAAAGAGTTATTAGATATAGCTAAAAATAATATAGCATTAAGTAATTCTATATATTTTTTCACAAATTTTATTAAACAAAATAAATTAACTAATGAAGAACAACAAAACTTAATACAATTTTTAAATAATTTTAAAAACAATCCTAAAAATTTAAAAAATAATTTAGAAAATAAAAATGTTTCAGATAACATAAAAGCTCTTTCCTATTTATTACTAGAAATATACGATAATGCTAAAGTGTCACAAGTAATTTAAATATTAATTAGTATTTAAATTATATTAATAAAAATACAAAAATTATAAATTCTTTGATTAAATTATAGATACTTAATTAATAATCTTAATTAAGTATCTATAATTTTTAATTTATTATTAACTATTTTTTATATTTAATATACATTTATTCTCATATGTATTAAAACATTTATTGCATGATACACATTTAGGTTTAGACATATTACTACTTATCCATCTATTTATTATTTAATTTATAGATAACTTATATGTACAAGTAAATATGGTGTTTTATATTGATTTTAAATAAATTTAAGTTATGTTATAATTTGACTAAAGATGGGAGGTGAGAGAGAAAAGTGGTATTAGCTTTAAAACAAGAAGACGAAAAAGAGTTATCTCAAAGTGTTAAATATATAAATATAGTTCATAGAAATAGTGACGGGTGGATAACTAAAGCTAAAATATCAGCAGAAGGGTATAAACAATGGCATTATAAGCATATGCAGTTGGTAAAACTGAAGTTTGATAAGGATAATGTATACATTACTTTGAATACCTTTTATAAAACTTATAGAAGAATAGAGTATCTTAAAGAACTTAATGCATTATTTATAGATTTAGATACATATAAAACAGATTTTACTAAAGAACAGATTTTAATGAATCTAAATGAAAATTATTTTGGGAAAAACATCCCTACACCAAATTTTATTATAGATAGTGGAAGAGGATTATATTTAATATGGCTTATAAGAAAAGTTCCAAGTATGGCTTTACCTTTATGGAAAGCAGTAGAAGAATATTTCTATAGAAGTTTAAAAGAGTTTGGAGCAGATAGACAAGCATTAGATGCAACAAGAATATTAAGGATACCAGGAAGTATTAATTCTAAAACACATACAGAAGTAAAAATAATAGATAATTATGATTATTTATATGATTTAAGAGAGATACAAAATGAATATATGCCAGAATTAAGCGAGAAGGCACCTATAAGACGAGGTAGACCTAAAAAGGTTAAATATATCTATAGAGAAAGAAGTCTTTACTATGCGAGAATACAGGACTTAATAAAGCTATGTGAATTAAGAGAGTATAATTTAAAAGGTCATAGAGAACTTGTATTATTTTTATATAGATATTATTTGTGTTATTTTACTGAAGATATAGAAAAATCATTAAATGATACATTAGAGTTAAATAATATGTTTAAGCAGCCATTAAGAGAAAAAGAAGTTTTAAGTGCCACTAAATCGGCAGAAACAGTATTTAAAGACCAAAATAAAGATTATAAATACAAAAATGAGACTTTAATAAATCTTTTAGAAATATCAGATGAAGAACAAAAAGAAATGAAAACAATAATCTCTAAAGAGGAATATAAGCGTAGGGATAGAGAGTATCAAAAGAAAAAGTATAAAGAAGAATTAGAAACTCAGGGTAAATTAACAGCAGAAAAAAAGATATTACAAAGAAGGATAAAAATAAAAGACCTTCTCGCCAAAGGTCTTAAACAAAAAGAAATATATTTGCAATTAAATATTTCTAAACGAACTTGTATAAATGATATCAAGTTTCTAAGAGAACAAGGTTTAATATAACCTTGTTCTTTGTATTATGATTATAAAATATATTAAAAAATTTATCAAATAAAAAAAAGGTGCAAAATTTTCTCGGCTTGTATTATAGGGGTACTTTAGTACCCAGTCTATTTATTGACTTTTTTACGTTAAAGGAGCTGTGTTACTTTGAATAACAGTTATTAGTTATTAGTAGCAGTTACGTAACTTTTGAGGATTATAAGTTGGTCTGAAGGGTTTAAAGGAGGAAAGTCATATATTGAGGCTATGTTATGTTTTTTTAGAGAAAGATTATACTATTTTTTTATGAAAATAATATCTAGTATTATTTATTGAGTTTAAGTTATTAAACTTTATAACCTCTATGGTATCATTAACAGAATGAATAATTTCTTTAACATTTTCTAACATTTTCTTTTATTAAACAAATATTAGCTATACCTTCATTTGTGAAGCTTGCATTATCACTTATTCCTTTTATTTCGTTTTCAGAAACATTTAAACCGTTTTTATTTAATGCTTTTTCTATATTTGTATATAATTTTTTACTTTATTTATATATAATGGTATTATAAATAGTGAAAATAGGACATTAAAAATGAAACTAAAAAAATAATATTCTAAATGAATTAAGAAATAATTATACAGTTGAAGTTAAGCAATAAATAATTATTTATTTTACATTTTTAATTTAGGAGGTAGTAATTAAAATGAGAAAAAAAATCGTATTACTTTTTTCCTGTATTATTTTTATTATAGTATTATGTTTATATAGTTGGAAAGCTATAAAAATTGAAACAACTAATTTAACTGACATTTCGATTGATAATATAGTATTAGGCGATGATTTTGAAAATGTTAATTTAACTAAGTATACAAAAGTTGATGGATATGATGATAATTATAATTATCGATTTAATGAAATAGCTATAAATGTGGATAATGGAATAATAGATGGTTTATTTAGTAATTTTGATAATAATGTAGTTATATCTATCAATGGAAATACAGATTTAACTAAAGTAAATGATGTTAAAGATATTCTAGGCGGTAACTTTAAAGATAAATGGTATGATAAAGAACAAGGATTAAAAACTTATATATATTATGATTATAATAATAATATAAAAGCTAATTTTATATATTCTAACTATGATAATAATTTAGTATGGATAAAATTAAAAAAACAAACTAAAAATTCAAAAAATATAAATTAAATCATATAATTATCTAAAAAAGATTAACTCATTATATGTGTATTATATATTGCTCTTATAGGTTAATATATAATATTTTCTTGAATCTACTTTTCTCCATAAACATAGATAAATATCTTTAAATAAATACCATAAATGAAGGTTTTAGGTGCTAAAAGATTTAGAAATATTCGGTAATAATCCAGCATATTGTAACAAAAAAATTTCACAATTAGATACAAAAGATAAAATAAAGATTCTTGGTAATCATTTATCTGTATTAGAATTCGAAAGTTTCAATGATCCAGATATAGAAATAGAACTATTTAAAAGATACAATCGAAATACAAAACCTTTAGAAACTCAATAAATTAAAATTTTAATATATTTTATAAAAACTAGAAAATATATTAAAATTTTATTAATGGTTTAATAAAAAAAAATGGATGCAGAAAAAAATAAGGAAACTGATAAAGAAAATAAAAGAATAAAGTTAAGTGAAAAAGAAGTAAAATTAATTAAAATATATAATATGACTAAAGCACGTAATGATAAACAAAAAAAACATCAAGAAATATGTGTAATATTTAGTATATTAAAAAACGGGCTACAAGCTAATATAAAGGATGCAGTTCAAACTTCTAAAGAATTTCTTAGAGAACAATCAATTAAATATAAAAATAATAAAGATGAAAATTTAGAAAATCATTAAATTTGAAAAATTTAATGATTTTCTTATAAAACTTTCATAAGAAATAGAATACCCATTTTCCATTTCAACTATTGAAGATATAGAAAAGCACAACAAATATTCAACAGGAATATCTATGGTTATAGCTGCTATATTTCAGTATTTAGAAATAGATATTGATAATGAAACGTTGGTTGATGATATTCAAACTATATTGTCTTACTCTTCGATGGGGGATGATAAATATAAAGGTTCTTCAACTACTATGAAAAATATAATAGCATATTTATTCGATAAACATAAAATCCAATATAGTTATTTTGAATCAGTAAAGATAAAGCCTGAGAAGATTGAAGAAATTAAATCTTCAATTCAAAAAATCAAGAGAAATACAGATGGACAACTTGAATTATTCTCTTTTTAAATATTACTTTTTTATTTGATATAAATTATAGCGTTAATAAATTAATCGGTCTATTAATCTGTCCTGTAATTTTAATAATAACATATATTTGTGAATCATTTGAATTGGGAAAATCTTCATCAAATCTGATTTCTCTTAGTATTTATATATTAATTTTAATTTTAAACTCTTCTTTAATAATTTTGAATATGTTAAATTCAAGTAATTAATCTTGAATTTTTGTTAGAGGATAATGATGATAGAATTTAAAAATATATACAAAAGTTATAATGATAAAAATGTTATTAATAATCTTAATTTAGTAATTATGCTACGGGAAATAGTTGGATTAATAGGTCATAATGTAGCTGGAAAAACAACCACATTAAAAATGCTTACAGGAATACTTAAATCAGATAAAGGAGAAATATTAATAAATAAGAAAGATATCTAAAATCATCCATTAAGCACCAAAATGAATATGGGATTCCTTTCTGATGATTCTAATATATTTTTAAAATTAAAAGGTATTGAATATTTAAATTTTATATGTGATATGTATAATATTTCTACTGAAGAGAGAAGAGAACAAATAATAAAATTATAAATTATTCCCATGGAATGAGAAAAAAATTTCAATAATAGGTGCATTAATACATGAACCAAATATCATAATATTTGATGAACCTTTAAATGGACTTGATCCTCATGCAATAAACTCATTAAAACAAATTATAAAAGATTATTCTAATAAAGGAAAAACTATAATATTTTCAACGTATATTTTAGATGTAGCTGAAAAAATATACAATAGAATAATTATTTTGCATAAAAGTAATATTATTTATGATAGTAAGTTTAATGATCCAAAACAGATAAAGTATTCATTAGTAGAAGAAGCTTTTATAAAACTAACTAATAAATAGAATGAGTATATTTTTATATGTTAAACATTCAATAGTAATATTTTGAGTATTTTTTTATATATTTTTAGAAATATATATTTGTTAAGGTGTTATTTTTATTGATTTTATTTAATAGGAAACTTAATTAAAATAATAGGAGTATATTATAAAAGTGTCAAAATAACTATTTGTATAAATGATTATTATAAAACAATTAAAATAAATTGATAAATATTTTAATTGACTATACAATAAAATTATCAAATAAACTT
>NZ_CP051756.1:0-34634 GCF_015708635.1 Candidatus Sarcina troglodytae | reverse complement strand
ATTTACATCTTGTTTTAATTTAGAATCATCTGATTGTGTTGTTTGGTTTATATTATTTAAATCATCTGATGGTGTTTCGGGAACTATTATATCACTTCCATTTATCCCATCTGCTATTAATTTACCAATTATATCAGCACCACATTTATGATATATTCTTACATCTTCTGTTGCTTCACAAAAACAAACTTCGCAGATGATAGCTGGCATAGTTGTTTTTCTGAGTTCATAAAGGCGTGGGTCTATGTGTATACCTCTATTTTTAAATCCAGTTCCATCTGAAACAGATTTACATACTCTTAAACCTATTTTTTCAGCTTCACCTCCTGTACCTAAAATCCAGCATGCAGTACCTAAAGCACCATTATAACTATCATACGCCTTATCAAAATGGCATGACATAAATAAATCTACTTGCTCTCTTTGTGCCATATTAACGCCATACTCTAAATCACTTAAAACTGTATCACATGAATCGGGTGCTGTTACATCTATAACCTCATGCCCAGCCATTCTTAAATATTTAATAACAGAATCTTTTATTTTTCTGTCCTCTGTTGTTTCATCTATCAAAGCACTTGCTCCTATAACTGAAAAATTGTGTCCCCCTCTAATTGCTATCTTCATAATAAAATCACTCCTTAATAATTAAATTTATATTTAAAAAGATGTATACATAATAAATTATTTTGTATACACCTTATTTGATAACATTTTGTAATTGTTCTATTTTGTTTTTTAGTTGGCTATTTTCTGTAAGCAACTGATTATTTTGTTGCATAATTTTAGCTTGTTGTTCTTGTAAAGAATCTTTATTTAACTCATCTTTACCCTTATTTATTTCTCCAGCTATAGCTTGTCTAATATCTGCTATTTCGGATTGTGTTAGATACGGGAATTTATTTAAAAGAATTTTATCAAATTCATCTGCTTTAGATTTAAGTAATTCTTTTAAATCATCTGTTATCCTAAATTTTTCATCTACCATATGCCATACTTCTTTAGCTGTTTGAATTTCTTGCTGATGTTTATTTGTTTGTAAAGTATGTTCTATTAACGCTCTATGGCTTTCTAAATAGTTTATACCACTATCCCCAAGCTTTTTTATTACTGTAACAAGAAAACCAGCCACAGCGACTCCTAGGGCTGTTAAAATATCGGGTGTAATTTGTGCTAATATTGAATTAATCATTTTTAATATCCTCCTTTTTCTTCTATATGGTCTATTCTTATATGTGCATTTTTAATGCTTTCTTCTGCTTTTATTAATCTATCATTAATGTTTTTAATTTCTTCTGTAAAAGTTCTTTGGTTAAATTTTATATCTTCTATATTTTTAGAAATATAAAATATTTCTTGCCCTACTTTGCTTTCATTTATGGCTTTTTCTTTAATTTCTTTATTATCATCTTTTCTAAGTTTAAAAACAGTTACTACAATACCTAAAAGTGTACTAACTAATCCAACTAAAACCGTTAAATCTACATTCATGTCCTTTCCCCCTAGATGTCTAAAAAAGCTACTAGCCTTACGCTGTAGCTGTATTTGTATCTGTGTTACCTTTTGGTATAGGTTCTATAACTCTACCTGTTAAATCGGGCTTTGAAGCTATAATTTGGTTAACTTCATCTTGTGTTAACTGTCCTAGTTCTACTAAGAGCTGTAATGTATCTTTAGTACAGAAATCCCATAAATAAAAGTTTTTCCACATATTATAAGTTGTCATAAAATCATCTCCTAATTATTCATATTTAATTTATTTTCTAAAGCTTTTATTCTTTGTTGTAGCTGTAAATTTTGCATTGTTAAATTAGAAATTTGTGTTCCTAATAGGCTTGTTTTTAAAGTTGTTGAACTAGAAAGCTGGCTTAATTCTTTTAAGTTTTCTATGTTTAATATTGCCTTTTGTAATGCTCCAGCAAGTAGATTTATATAATTATTTAAATCATAGGAAAGATAGCTGTTATCTTCTTGTTGCAATATACTTTGTCCAATAGGACTATTTAAAAAATCCTGTGCTATAAATCCTAATTTCCCTTTGGAATATTCATCTTCATTCCCTGTATCTTTATAATCATATGTTGCTAATTTCAAATTATCTTTTACAAAATTATATAAATCATCTGTTGTTATAGATGTATCTTTAAAATTAGTTGCTGTTGTATTTAAATATTTTATATTCTCTTTTAAATTACGGTCGGAGGAATTGGTAATATTTTTTGTATATAAATTACTCCACCTATATCCAGCCTTACCTAAAGCCCAATGCCCATCAGAATCGGGATAAAAATATCCTCCTTGTCCAACTCTAATATTAGAACCGTAATTATTAGTTAAAACTAAATCATCTGAATTAGCCTTAATAGTAAATTGATCGTTGTTATATTTGCCTATCCAACCTTTATCTGTTTCTCCATTATTGTTACAAAATAATAAAGCTGTTGTTCCAGTTCCTATATTATCTTTTAATTTAAATTCTCCATTAACAAGCATTTCAAAAGTGCTTTGCAATGTTTTATTAAGTAGAAAATGTAAGCTTAAAGCTGGATTATTATATTGTGTATCTATTCCTAATTCTAAACTTCCTAGTTGATTATTTACTGTTCTTTTTGCACTAAAACTTTTCCAACTTTGATTATCCTCTAAAATAATACCGTTGGAGTTTTCTGTTATGCCTTCAACTGTAGTTGGTTTTATTTCTTGTATTTTGGTATCAATTAGGGTTTTAATATCTTCTAAGGATTTATTTAATGTATCTGTTGTAACAATTTCTGCCCAATCTCTCCAGCCACTATCGTTAAACATTCTATAAAATAATCTTTTAGAAGTTAGTCCATAAAATAGCTGTATTACCGTTCCTCCGTCTGTTGCTCCTTGTGTACTCCATGCAAATAATAATGCCCATTCCCCATCTAAGGGATAATTTACATCTGTTGCTTTTATAGCAGTTGCATTTACAGAATAGAATCCATTTTTAACTAGAGTATTGCAATTATCGCTGGTTATCCCTTGCCAAATAAGATAAGGAACAAAAGTATCTAATGTTTTATTTAATTCATCTGTTGTCAGGTATCCTTGATCATTTGCTTTGTTTATAATTTGCTCCAAACTCTTTTGTGCTGTTGCACTATTTAAGATAGTATTATTTAAATCTGTTTTTGCTGTTGTACTATCTTGTATAGTTGCTTTTAATGTCCTATCCAATGTATTAGCTGTATTACTTTCACTTTTTAGATTAGCTAAGTTATTATCTATATAAGCTTTTATATCTGCTAATCCTTGTACACTTACACCAGCTGTTGTAAAACTATCAAAAAAAGATTTATAATCACTTATTTCTTTTGTTGCCTGTGCCATTAGGTCGGTTATTTGTTTAAATAAATCTACATCTGCATTCGCTTTAACAGCTTCATTATCACCAATTTTTTCGTAGACATTAAAGCTAAATGTAGCAGTTGCAATATCTCCATCATCTCCATTAATGTCTATTTCTGCGATTACAATTCCAGCACTTGCAAAGATACTATTATTAATATTTATACTTATTTTACCGTTCTTACTATCTGTAATACTTATATTATCTGTTTGGACTAGTATAGAGCCATCAGCTTTTTTTACAAATAGCTTTAAAGTTTGATTAGTTAAATCTTTAAGCTGGTTATTTTCTGTAATCGTAATATTGAATATTGCAGAATCTAATTGCTTTACATTAGCAACTATATTATTATTTACGTTTATTGTATCTACAATAAAATTAAAATTTTTAATAGCCATATTATCCTCCTTATGCTATTGCTAAAAATCCCATTATAGGATTTGCATTTACAAATGTTCTGCTACTTAAATCTAAAAATGTACTATACATATAAGCTTGGAAAGTTCCAGCTTCATAGTTGCAGTAAGCAGATGTATTATCGAAGTTTATACCCCATTCACTTAAAACATGATTTGCGTCCCCAATACCATCTGTAAATTGATTATTTGCCCCATCTAATCGTTTAGGGAAAACCATTATTTTAAAATTCTTACCCTTAAATTCATCGGGAAGTTGGATAGTTTGTATTTGGGCACTTGTAAATCCAACTTCACCAGCATAACTAAGATGGTAATATTCATTTTTAGAATCTCCAAACTCATTATAAAAGCCCTCGGCTGGATTAATTATTACTTTACTTCCATCATTCATAATGCTTTCAATCACTCCTGTATCTAAATCTATACTTGTATTATCTCCAATTAATTTACCAGTTTTTATTAAGTTAGCTGTAAATCCCGAACCATTCCCGAATGTTTGCCAATCCCAATCTTTATCATCTAAAGTTTTTTTATTTGCTATCATAAAGCCCATAGTACCTAATGCCATTGCTCCATATGTTGGACTATCTTTTACATTATCCTCAAATAAAATAGCCTTAACTGGACTATCTGTAGCCACATTTCTCATCACTTGCATTTGGGTATTGTTAGCATTAATAGTTCCTCTTATTTTTTCGGCTTTTACATAGCCATCATCGCCTATTATTCCATTAGTTTTATTAAGTATATTGTTAACAGTATTTTGTATATCAGACTGTTTATAAAAATAATTTTGTTGTATAGAACCTAATTCGATTTTGTTATATTTTTCTGTAACTAAGTTATATTCAAAACCCACACATCTGGTTTCTATATTTATACCTATATCTTTATGCTCTACTGTTACAGTATCACCTATTCCGACATTAACCAGTTCTTTAAAATCTGCATACTCTAAAGTATTTTCTAAAGCTATCATATTTACAGTTCCACTAATATTGGGCTTATCCAAACCACCAGCAAATAAGGTATTACATCTTTTTCTCATGGCTGTATATAATTCATTTTCTGTATCAAAGTACGTTACTGTATCATCTTGTAATTCTTCTTGTGTTGTTTCTTTATCTTTTAATCTTAAATCCTCCATACTTACAAAATTACATTTAAATTTTGGATAGTTATTAATTATTGGAGAGTTAACAAATTTCTCAGGTAGCATTACCCCATTAAATGCTAGGGGGTAAATTCTAGTGCAAATATTATCGGTGCTATCATCTAGCGAAACATTTTCCATATTTAAACCGTATTTAATTTTTACTCCATAATTTGCTCCTAATCTATCGTTTATTATTACTTTAAAATTATCTTGCAGTATTTCTCCACCCCATCTATTTATAATAGATTGGTCTATATCCCCACAAATCGCCTGTATACAGTTTTTATTTATATAATAGGCTGTATTACCTATATGAATATTACTTTGCCCTGTAAAGCCTGTATCTGTTAGTATATTATTTAATGCTGTTTCACAATCGCAATTAGTAGGTCTATTATCTAATAAAATATTATCTATTAAATCAAAAAAGATATGTCTTGCTTTTATTTTGTAGCTTAACATATCTTTTTCTAAATTATAGATTCTATATAGTTGTTTACTTTTTATATAGGGAACTTTTATTTTTATTATTCCAAATCTTTCGATTTGTTTCCAGCGATTAAATTCATCATAAGCTATTTCAATTTCAATTTCATTGGTGCTATTCGTTTCAAAAGTTAGAGTTCCATCAAGTAATGGGATTTTAATATCTCCATTATTTTTATAATTTTTATTAGAGTTTTTATAGTATTCAAAAGTAACCATTATAAACACCTCCAGTTGGGCTGGATTTCTAACTTTGTTATATTAGAATCCCAAGATATTAAATTTTCTCCATTAATCAATACTGGATATTCTCCAACTTGTAAATTACCAGCTGTATTTTTATCTTTATATGTTAATTCTAATGCAGAATCTATATAAACATATTCTCCTACATCTATAACAAAACTTTGTCCATTTACTGTTATAGTTGATACACCTCCACCATAAGCCTTTATAAGTGGTTTAGATGTATCTAAGTAATTATATAGGATAGAATTATTACTTAGTTGTATAGAGTTTAATCCACTTATATCATAGCAATAAGCTTCACAAATAAACGTTACTGTAAATGTACCTAAGATTCTTTTAGTTATAGTTAATTCAGATAGAGTAATATTTTTAACTTTATAATAAAATTCTATATCATCACTAAAAATTAATTTATTATCTTGTGCATTGTTAAGCCAAGATTTTATTTTTCTCCAGCTATTTTTTATATTATCTTTATCTATAAAATTAAAATCAACAGTTATTTTTATATTTGCATATCCGCCTAAATCCTCATACAAATCGCCATCATGTCCTGTAATTTCTATTTTATTTATATTTTTAACTGGTGCTGGAATAACTGGTCTTTTAGTAATCCTCAAATTAAAATCTGTATAAGAATTTTTATTATTAAATATTAGATAAAACACCTTTTGTTATCCCCCTTGCTCCTTGTTTTTTAGATATTATTTTCCCTAAATCGTCGACCAGAGTGCTGGCAATGGTTTTTGTACCAACCTGTAAATTAACTTGTATAAATCTATTATTTTTTTCTTTATTATTTTTATAATCATCTATTACATGGGTAATAGTTGCGTTTTGCGAGCTTAAATTAATTTCTCCTTTTAATCCTGTTTTAATATCTCCAGCTAATCCATTTACAGCATTTTTAACAAGTCCTTTATTTTTTTCTATTCCTTTAGATAACCCATTAAGAAAATCGGGCATCCAACTTTCATAATCGGTTAGCGGTCCGACATCAGGAACTGAAAAGTGTAAATAACTTCTTATTGTATTAGCAACATTAGAAACAGCATTTTCTACACTTCCTATCATGTTTCTGATACCATTAACCATACCCTGTATAAAATCAACTCCGTATCTATAAGCTCTAGATGGTAAACTAGCTAAATAGCTTAAAGCACTACTAATTCCACTTACTATCGCATTTTTAACTCCGTAAATACTACCAGTTACACCACTCTTCATGCTACTAAACATATGCGAGCCTATACTATACAATCTACCAGGTAATGTATAAAAGAAATTTAAAATACTTTCAAATACATTTATTGCTCCATTTTTAAGAGAATAAATAATATTAATAGCACCATTTTTCATGTTACTAAACCCTTGTATTATACCGTTTTTAGCATTTTCAGCAGTTGTAATTATAGAGTTTTTAATATTTTCAAATTCTTGTACTGCACTATTTTTTAAATTAATTACTGTATTTATTACATTATCTTTTAGTGTTATAAAAGATTGTACAGCATTATTTTTTAATTCTGTTACTTTGGCAATTATAGCTGTTTTAATAGCTGTAAAAATTTGAACAGCTCCTGTTTTTATTCCTGTTAAAATGTTAGTAAAAGAATATGAAATACTTTCTAAAATTACTTGTAAATCGCTTTTTAATAAAGTAAAATTCCCAGTTACTAAATCCAATAATAACAGTAATCCACCAGCGAATATATCTTTTATAATAGTCCACATATTAGTAAATATAAATCCTACTTTAGACCAAAGCATAGAACCAAAAGCTGTTATACTTGTTATTATTGCTGTAAATACTTGCTTTGTTATTGTTAAAAGTGTTGTAAATCCAGTTTTAATTTCTGCAAACATTTTATTTACTAAATTTCTAAACCAATCACATTTTGTATATAGTAAAACAAGTGCTACAACTAAAGCTGTTATTCCTATTAAAATCATTTCTATTGGGTTTAAAGACATTGCTATATCTAAAGCCTTTTGTGCAACAGTTGCAATATTGGTAGCGGTTGCGACTGCTAGTTTTGCAGTTCTTTCAGCTATTGTTTTTGCTATTTGTGCTGTTGTTACTGCTATGTCTTTGGCTTTAGTTGCTGTATATAAAGCTAACTTTTTAGTATTAGTAGCTATTACACTTCCAATTGATTTCATCGCATTTAAAAATGGGCTTATCTTAGATGTTCCATCTTTTACTCCAGTTACAAAATCTTTAATTCCTTTTCCAGCTTTTTTAAACATATTTATATTTGTACTTACAACACTAGCCATTTTACTAAATGCAAATAAGCCACCATTTAAAGCTACAAAGCCAGCCCCTAGTCCTACAATCCAAGTTTTTTGGGTATTAGTTAAATGTTGTAAAGCTGTAGATAAAAGCGACAAAGCATTAGCACCAGCAGAAATAACAGGGGACATTGTATCACCAAATTCAATCATGGCGTTTTTTCCTTGATTTAAAGCTTTATTAAGCTTAAATCCTGTGGTTTCCTCCATTTTCTTTACAGCTTCATCAGTTAATCCAGCGGAGTTACCCATTTGGTTTAAGAAATCATTAAATTGATTACCAGCGTTTGCAATAGCCATAGCACCTCTACCAGCTTCAATATCTGTAAATAAATCATTAAGATGTTGTCCACTTTTTTGGGCATAATCATTCAACATTTTTACTACATCGCCAACGCTTACTCCTTGCTTCATCAAGTCTTGAAATGATTTACCAGTTATTTTTTTTAAAACTCCAGCTACTTTAGTTCCACTTTTACCTAATTGGTTAAACATAGAGTTAAGTTGTGTAGTGGCTTCTGCAACTGGAACGGAGTTAACTGTTAATGTAGCATATCCAGCACCTAGCTGTTTTAATGATACTCCAAATGTGGCGGAGGTTGGTATTACTTGTCCCATTGTTTTTCCTAATTCATCAATTGTTATTTTACCTAAATTTTGGGTTTTTATTAATGTATCATTTACATTAGATATATCGCTAGCCTTTAAACCATAAGCATTTAAAGCACTTGTAAGAACATCAACCGCTGTACTAGAACTTGTAAAACCAGCTGTTGCTAAGTTAGTAGCATTACTAACAAAATTAATAGCATCTCCTGCACTTTGTCCGCTGGAAATAGCTTCATAGACATCATCGGAAATTTCCTTAGAACTGTAACCAGTTTGGTCACTTAGTTCGATTATACCCTGTTTCATGTCACTTAATTGTTCTTTGCTTACTCCAGCGATTGTATCTATTTTAGCCATGTTGGTTTCCAAATCCATAGCCATCTTTGCACTTGCAACTCCAACTCCAGTAAGTCCTAAGGAAAGAGGTGTCATTTTACCAGCTATACTTCCAGCTTTTTCGCCCATTTGCCCGAATCTTGAGCCAGTTGTATTTAGTTCTTTTTCAACATCTTTTAATGCCTTTTGGGTTTGATACAAAGCTTTTTTATTTGCTTCAAGTTTAGTGTTTTGGCTAGTAATTTTATTATCGCAATTTGTAATAGCTTTTTCATTCGCAGAATACTGATTTTTTAACTTACTTAATTGAGAATCTAAATCTCTTACTTCTTTAGAACCTTTCCCAAATTGTTCTGTTGCTTGTTGTTGTTTTCTTTCTAAATCTGCTATTTTACTAGCAAGTTGAGAATTATTATTTTTATAATTAACAATTTCTTTATTAAGTTGTCTTATATAATCTCTATTCATTGCAATAATGGTGTTCTGACCTCTTATTTTATTTGCTAGTTCACTTTGTTTAGCTTTTAATTGCTCTGTAACACTTCCAAATGTTTTTGCTTTTTCACTTGCAGAATTAAAGCCAGCTTGAACGCTTTTTAATTGTTGGGTTACTTGCTTCATTTGTCTTTGGAAATCAGCACTATTAGCACCTATATTTACTTTAACACTCATGCTCAACCTCCTTTCCAGCTTTTCTATTAAATAAATAATCTAAGTAATTTAAATAAGCTATAAAATCCATGTTCTCACAACTTTCAAAATTCATATGTTGCTCAGATATAGCAAAATCATATATGTTATATAAAATATCTGTTAATTCAAAGACATCTAGTTCCTCATCTTTATAGCCATTTTCTTTATCATAATCATCAAAAAAGGAAGATGTTTTATCATCTTCCTCACCTAGTTTTTTGAGATTTTTTTCATGCCTTCTGCTGTTTTATCGCTTACAAATTTAGCTATTTCATAGAATTTTAGAGTAATTTCATCTGCTCCTATATCATCTAATAATTCATTTTCTGTAAATTGATTATCAAAAGCTTGGCATATAAAAGTAACCATCATATCAAAATGCTCTAATCCATAACCTTTTTCAGAGTTTTCAGAATCAATTAGTATCTGCTGTATTTCTAAGAATCTTCTATATAAAGAGCCTTTAACTTTCTTTAAATAAAATATTTTTTCTTTGTTATCTATATTTAACTTAATTTTCATACTAACCCTCCTATACTTCTATTTGTGCAAAAGTTCCATTATATTCATTATTGTTTAAAGCTGTTTTTATAAAAGATGTATAATCAATATGCAAAGGAGTTATATTATCAATTACCTTTGTACCTACTTCAATCTCTTCTATGCTTATTGTGTGTTCTGCTAAAGGATTATTACTATCTTGTCCACCTAAATACATTATAAAATTATTTAAGTCAGATGTTGATGTAGCTGTGTATTTTCCTGTTATTGTATTTTCTCCTGCAACAACATTATAAGTATTTAGAAAATAAGGCGTATTTTCAGCCGAATTTTGCATTCCGATATAAATTTTTCTAGCAATGCTACTATTAAATTTAGCTTTATAGTAATAAGTTGCATTCTCTTTTAAAGATATTCCAGTACCAAAAAATTGGATTTTCCAGTTGCTATCTCCAGCATTTTTTAAATCTATATCAAATTTATTAGTATCTTTATTAAAAGTTACTGTTGCATTAGCAGAACTATCTATATAAGAAGTAAAACCAATTATATTTTTTTCATCGAATTTACTCTTTAATACATAGCCATTATCAGCTTTTTCTAATATATAATTGCTATTAGCATTGTCATTTAAACTAAAATTAGATAATGCTAAATCATATATTTTAATATCCTTTATAGCCATAGTTTGTGGGAATAAAGCATTATTAACATTACCACCAGCAGAACCACCAATTGCTATATTTAATAAAAGATAAAATGGAGTTGTCCATGGGAAATCTTTAGGATTATATTCTTTAGATAAATCTCTTTCACATCTAAAGTATTTAATCCCATCTATATCAAATTCTATGGCTTCAGGAGTCCAAGTACAGCCATAAACATTATAAGTATTTTCTGTATCTGTAATAGTTATAGTAGCTGTATTATGGTAGTTAGCACTTTTAAAGTTTTGGTTTGCACTATGCAAGCTACCATGAATCAAATCTTGATTATTATTCATAGCCTCCATAACATCTATTTCACCACTTGCGGGCCATGCTCCAAATTCTTCCGTTTTAGGTAAAAACCATATTGCGGGCCATGTTCCAGCTTGTAAATTTGGTAGTTTTGCAGTTACTTCAAATCGTCCATAAAGCCAAGAATCTACGCTTTTTAATCTTGCAGAGGTGTAATTATATGTTCCACTAGAATCTGTAACACCAGCTGGAGTATATTGTGCAACTAGATTTAAAACTCCATTATCTACATTTACATTATCTTTATTATTTGCTTGATAATATTCTAATTCTTTATTACCCCACCCATTATTATTCCCTGTATCATAGGTAAATACGCCATCTTTAGGTAATCCAGTATAATTAAAATTATCTTTCCACACATTAGTCATATTATTTTTATCATAAATAGGTGCGTCTAAAGGTGCTACAAAATAAGTTCCATTAGTTGGGGCAATAATTTTTAATGCTCCAGTAGAATCTACGTTTGATACACCAATACATTCAAATGTATTTTTTGTTGTATCAAATCTATATACTTTTACATTTTTATTTAATAAATCTTTATATGCTGTTGTATCTAGTGTTATATTTTTAGTTATATTAGTCATTTTTTCTCCTTATATTTTAAAAGCAGAAAACAAATTATAATAATTATTTTCTGCTAAAGATTGTTTTATTTTATTAATTAGAACTGGGGGAAATAGTATTACTTTGTGTATTTTCTGCCTTTTCTTGCACTTTAGAAAACCAGCTTTGTATTGCTGTTTTTGCACTTGTATAAGAATCTTGGAGATAAGCTTCATTTACTCTTATACGCCAATCTCCATCTTTAAACCTAGGTCTAAAAGAGCCTTTTAATGTTCTACTTTGTGTTTTAATCTTATCCCCTCTGGTTTCATAATCATTCTCCGAATCTTGATTAAAACGACCACAATATAGCCATACAAACTCATATTTTCCGTCTGTTCTTCTAGCCCTCCAGCCAATAGCTACTGTATTTGATAAGTCATTTTCGTTATCGACTAAAAATCCATTTGCAAATGTCGAACCTCTTAATAATGATTCCTGTTGGGGATCTAGGTCTGCTAAATCTATTTCTACATCTATAGAATCTAAACTTTCAACGAAATCCTCTATAGTATCATCTGAATATAGTGTATCTGTGGTCTTCTTTTCTGTAATTTTTGCACTTAATGCCCTTGCTAAAAGAACTGGGGTATCTGTAACATATTCTGCTGTAGTATCGCTCGTTACTAAAGCAACATAAACATCTTTTAAGCCCATTCTTCTACCTTTTGTTACTTGTTGTGCCATAATTAATCCTCCTGTACTTCTATATAAAATTTCATAGCTTTATGATAAAGTCTTTTATTATTTTTAGTTTCAAAATCATCATTTCCAGCTATATATATAAATCCAATATCCTTTAAAGCTTTTTTAACATCTTTTTTTAATTGTTCAATATTTTCATAACTCCAAATATCGAATTGATAATATAAATCTATTGTTGTATTATTATCATCTTCAAAGCTACTTTCATTGTCGGAGTAATTAAAAAAAGTGATATGTGTATCCTTTATAGAATCATCATACCACCCATAAAATACTGGGATATTAAATTGCTTTAATCTTTCAATTATTTGTTGATTCATTTTTTTACTCCAATATTTTTAAAAGATTATTATATTCTTTTTCGGCAATTTGATTTAATTCTTGTTCATGCTGGCGGGAAGCGTTAAATAAAAAGGGATTAGCCTTTTGTTCACTTGTTCCCCACTCCACAAATTTGGCATAAAAATAAGGACTATTATCACTTTTAGTCCACCCAACACTTATTATTTGGTTATTATTTTTATTTTTTACTCCACTTAAAGGAATAACATCTGCCATATGTTGCCCTGTTCTACTTCCTTTTCGTCCACTATTCCATGGGTTTTTACTCTTAGGAGCGATATTTTTGGCTGTAGCTTGTACACTTTTTCCTACTTGTCTTAATATTTTTTTATTAGTATTCTGTACTATTTCAGTTCCAGCCAATCGTTGGCAATTATTAATTAATTCATCTAATCCAGTTATACTCATTATAGCCATAAGTAGCTCCTTTAAGTGTTATTAACTAGTTTAAATACTACATTCTTTTTATTAAAACTCATAAAGTCAACAATAGATATATCATAGATAATATTGTTCCATTTAACTTTATATTTTTTTCTATTATTATCAGATAGATTTAGAAAAGTATCTTTTAATAATTTGCAATACTTGACTTTACAATTTAAAGTATTCTGTAAATCTACAGTATAAGCACTATATAATTCTTTGCCATATAGATTATTTATATTAGCCCAGCATTTATAAATTTCTTCATAAGTTTTATTAGTTCTATATCCATCTTTATCAATAGTATTAATTTCTTTTAAAACAATAATTCTTTCATTATACATTTAATTTAATTGCTCCTGTAATACTATACTTCTTATTATTAATCTTGTTTTTTCATCTTCTTTAACAGTATAAGAACGATTATTATACATATCTTGTATTAATGTTAATAATAAATATTTCTGCTTTTGTCTTGTATTATCATAGAATCCTAAAGAATCTGTAATATATTCTTTTGCAACATCAATCAAAAATAAGATGTAAGAATCATCATCTTCAAAATCGACTTTTAAGAAGTCTTTAACAGTAGATAAATCCATAATTTTCTCCTTTTATTAAAGTTATGTATCATTTACGAGTATATCGTAAATGATACCTTCTAACTAAAAAAATAAACTACTTACTTCCTGGAGCTTGTGAAATTGTAAATTCTCCATAACAGTAACATTTATCTGATTTATCCGCTTGAACTACATCTATAAATTCTATAACTCTTGCAAGTGTTGTATTGCTTATAAATCCAGCGTCTAAACTTGTTGCAAATGCTAATGCTCCATTATCTACAACTTTAACACCATCTGTTAAACTTCCGTAAAAAATAGGTGCTTTCCCTCCAGTAGTTGCTAACATAGAATTAGAAAATACCTCTATTGGATATCCCATAAATAACTTTTGTGTTGGATTTGCTGGATTAGGCTGTAATATCGGTCTACCCATTGTATCTAATTGACTATCTAAAAAATTAAATCCATCTTGATTCGTAGCTATAACCATAGAATTATAAGTAGCTGGGTCTAAATCAACGTTTATACTGGATTTTAAAGCCTTATAATCTACTAAATCTTTTACTGTTTTATTAGATTGTAAAGTCTTTAATATCATTTTATTTTCTGTTAATACAGCCTTTTTAGCGAATATACCTACTATATAAGCTACAAGATTATTATCTGTCATAGCAAGTAATGTGTTAGATAGCTTTATTAATGCCCCTTTTTCTTTTAAAGAGAATGTAACATTACTAAATCTTATTTCATTCCCATTATCATTTAAATCAGTTCCATCTGTAAAATCGATTAGTTCTGTTAATGTATCAAAATCTTCAACTGGAAATGAACCAGTAAGGGCTGTAGTTTCTATAGAACCGACAATTGTCCTTAAAGATTTATATTCTCTTTTCTTTTCTTCTATCTGTGTTCTAATATCTTGCGGTAATATATAACCTTCTCCATTTGTACCATTAGGATTTGTTTGTGTTGGAATTAATAAAGAGTTTTCAACCTCTGTTAATTGTTTTCCTATACATTTTTTAATTATTGCTCTTATTACATTAGCATTTTCTTTTGTCTTATCTTTTATTGGATTTTTAGGTGCTGGAATTGATTCTTTCATTGAGTTTTCTATTTCTTTTTCTATCTCAATTTCTTGTTTTTTAAGTTCGATTTCCTGCCTTTTATTTTTTATTTCTTCTAGTGTAGCTTTATTTTCTATTAAGGATTTAGCTTCATTTCTTAATTCTTCTAATTCTCTTTTTAATTGTGCTAATTTCATACTTTAATTTCTCCTTTATAATTCTAATTCTAATTTTAATAATTCTGTTTCCAGTTCTAATTGTTCTTTATCTTCAACAGTTGGTGTTGATATTTGTTGTTTTGGATTTTTAACTGGTTTAGGTTCTTGTAATTTATCATTTAAATAATTTTGAAAATCATTTTTTCTTATAAATGCAATTGCATTATTAGCTTCACTAACCTCTATATTAAAATATTGTTGGGCTTGTTCTCCTGTAAGCCATGTTTCATTATTAACCATGGATTTTATATCATCTATATTTGCACCATCTTTTAACTTAGTTGCATATACATTAATAATTCCTTGCTCTATAGTATCTAAGGTATCAGCCATTTTTCTAAAATCATTGGCATTTCCTCCAACCATACATAAAGGTTTGTGTATCATTAAAAAGCTATTTTTAGGCATAACTATTTTATCTCCAGCCATTGCTATTACACTAGCAATAGAACCAGCCAAGCCATCAACATAAACTATTTTATTACCTTTGTATCTAGATAAAATATTATAAATACTCATACCTGAAAAAACTGAACCACCACCACTATTTATATAAATATCTAAATCTCCAGTTAATCCATTTAAAGCTTCTAAAACATCACTAGGACAACTATCTGTATCATTCCATTTATCCCAATCAGAGTCCACTATATCTCCATCAAATCTAATGGAACTATTACCGTTTATATTTTTTATTTCTAGCTTTCCAACTGTTTTATCAGCCTTATTTTTAAAATTTATAACTTTCATAATTATGTTCCTCCTTTCATATATTGCTTTCCTAAATCATCCAATGGAATACTTGCACCATTTCCAATAATAAGCTTGTCAGTACCATTAATATACGGTAAATCTTCTTTTTCTCTTACCTCTGCTGGTGTCATATAACCGTTATTGATTCCAGCTATATAACTTGCTGTTCTACTTGTTAAATTGCTCCTTAATAAGCTATCTATATCGAATTTAAAGAAATAATTAATTCTTTCTTTATTACTTAGTAATTTATAAGTTATTTCTTGTTCATAAAGGGTTAGAACATCTTGTAATGTATCACTATAAAATATTTTATTTTGTTCCTCAACATCTGTAGATTTATTAATATTACTAAGTTGAAAAGGCTTTATACCGAAAGCATTAGCAATATGTGTTGCTGTAATACCTTGTAATTCAAAAAACTGATTATTTACAAGCTTTGTTTCGAGTTGTGATACTTTAAAATCACTAGGGATAGGCACGACTTTACCAGCGTTTTGAACTCCTCCAAGACTTGCAAACTTATTTTTTATTTTAGCTGTCTTAGTGTCATTTAGATCGCCTGTATATTCTACAATCAAGGGGTCTTGTAATCCCGTTTGATATCTATTTTTAATAACATTAGTAGCGTATTGTTCATTACTAATTAGATCACTTAAATAATATTTAATACCCCTACCTCTAATTCCATCTATCGCAAAATTTTTAAAATGGATAATATTATTTGCATTATAAATTAACTGCCCTTTTCTAACATCTGTATAGACATAATACATATCATTGATATTATCCATAATGCCTATATCATCAATTAGAATACTTACATTTCTGCTATCTAATAAATATAAAGCTGTTATATTTCCTTTGTTATCAGAATCAGCTGCCCAGTAAGAATTTCCATATTCAAGTCGCATAAATTCAGTAGCCCATAAAAAATCATGAGTTGACATAAAGGCATTAGGTCTATATTTTAAAAGATTATAAACGCTATGATTAACAGCTTTCTTAGTTCCCTTATCATCTTTAAAAAGTAGATTTAAAGGAAGTTTAGCGATAGAATTACATCTTATAAGCATACAGGCGTAATATGTTGCACTTGTAAGTTTAGAGCCACTTATATCATAGCTGTTAAAAAAGGAGTTTAAATCATTTATAGTAGGATTTAAGCTAATAGAATCAGTTTCATTTTTTATTTTTTTATTTCTTTTAAATAATCTAATATTCTCACCCCCTTTACCATGTATCATTATCTAACCACTCATCAATATCATTGTTATTAGTATTTACATCATAGTAGTAAGCCAGTTTAAAGGCACATAACAAAGCGTCTACTGGGTCTATTCTTTTAGTGGATATATCTTTATCTATCTTTATTAAACCATTGTTAGATTTAACTACAGCATTGCTCATTGCAAAATTTAAAAGTGGATTATGTTCATAGATAACATTTCCTTGATAAACTTCTTCCCTAAATCCTGTAGTTGCTTCATTTAAAGACCTATGGCTTTGATAAACCTCAACTACTTCATAGTTGCCCTCGTTTTGTAAGTCCAACATTAATTTACTTGCATTAGCTGGGTCAAAGCATAATTGATATATGTTCCAATTATTCTCTTTACAAGTGTTAATTACATATTCCATCACTTGATTTTGGTCTACTATTTCAGTATTAGTTACTGTAAGCCAACCATTTAATCTCCAAGCATTGTAAGGCACTTTGTCCTTTAATGTCCTCTCTCTTAATTTTTCTTCATTTGGAATGAAAGAGTGACTAAAACATACATATTCCTTTACTCTATCAACTACAATAGGAATAATAAAGGCTACAGATGTTAAGTCAATCTTAGCGGACATATCAAAGCCAACAAATACGTCTTTTCCTTTTAAATCATAAGGGATTTTATTAACTTCACAAGCTTTCCATTTAGCCATATCCATATAGCCATTTTCTTTTGCTTGTACCCATTTATTCATACATTTAGTAAGAAAACTAACCATTTTTTCGGGTATTTCCTTAGCTAATTTAAATTCATCAGCGATCTTTTTAACTCCATCTTGATAAGAACATCTTATAGGATTAGCTTTTATCCAGTTTCTTTTATCTTCTATATCATCATTTTCATCAATTTCTAATATATCGACCAGATAATTATCATTTTCTATATCATTGTTAGAATCTAAAAGCTTACTACAATAAGAATATTCTTGTGTAAAACATGGATAAGTTAAATCCATACCAGCAGTTGTTATTATCATTAATAAACTTTCTTTTGTATTTGCTCCTAAAAATAAATCATAGAATTCAGTAGTAGCGTGTTGATGGTATTCATCAATTACAAGTAAAGCTGGATTAGTACCATCACCTTTTTTACCATCTTCTTTATTTAATGGCTCTAAAAAAGAACCACTTTTGATATGAGTGATTCTATCTCTAGTAACTTTAAATTTAGTTCTTAATGGTGAACCTCTAAGCATTAAAACAGCTTCATCAAAAATTATTTTACTTTGTTTTCTTTTAACTCCAGCTGTATAAGCTTCATTTATTTCTCTGTTTTTAGTAGATGTATAAGCTATTTCATAGAGCGAAACACCACTTTCCACTTGAGATTTAGCGTTTTTCCTACCAACTTCGGTAAATACTTTATTAAATCTTCTATACCTAGTTTTTTTATATCTCCAGCCATAAACTTGGCATAAAATAAACTTTTGCCAGCTAGTCAATATAATAGGTTTACCAGCTAAAACCCCTTTACTATGTCTTAAATAAGAAAACCACTTTACTATTTTTTTCGCTTCTATTTCGTCCCAAAAATACTCAAAATCTTTATTATTTTTAGCATTTTGGACATCTTTTAAGAATCTTTTACAAGCATTTTTATGCTTTTTACAGCTTATATAATCCTCATATTCAGAGATTTTTACATCTTCTAAACATAAATTAGCATACTCAATTAATTCGTCTAAAATAGTCATATAATTTAAATGTCTCCGAAATCATCAACCAAATCATTCTGATTATTTTGGTTTTTTATAGTAGCAATTTTAAGCCTAGAATCTATTGTAAGACCTAAAAGACTAGCGAATTTTTTCATTTCCTCTGAATATTTTAATTGTATTCTTATAAGTGGATTTTCAATAAAATTTATTGCTCCAGCCTTATTAGTAAATTCTGTTATAAGTGGCTCTTTGTCTAATTCTTTTGTAGCTTGAACATAAAAAGAATAAGCGTTACAATATGCACCCAAATTATTATAATCTAGGTTACAAATAACGCTTATTTCTTCTAATTCTTTATTTAATCTTTTCCATTCTTTTTTAGCTGTTAAATCCCTCAACCATGTTGGAGGTTTAGCAAGCTGGTTTTTATTTAAATTTCTTATTTCTTGTTCTTCAAGTTCTTTATTTGTTTTTTCTTCCTGTGTTAAATGTTTCATTTGTAATTCTAAAGGTTTTTTCGGTCTTGCCATTTTTACCCCCCTTTCATGAGTTTTGGGAAATTTGCGAAAAGAAACTTACTGGCGCGACTTTTCAAATATTAGCCTAAATTCTTAGACCTACCCCCTACCTTTTCAAAATCCATATCTTATACTATTTTTAACAGCACATAATTTTAGCAGCATAATGTGCTATTCCCATACAGCCAACTAACCACACAGCGACTCCACCCATTATCAATGGCATTTTAATCATCTTCTTTCTCTCTATTCTCTATACCTTTTAATCAATACCTTTAATTGATGTTGTATTTCCTCTTTATTACTTAGATATTTTCTATGAACTTTCTGATGACAACTTTCACATAGAGAAATCAGATTATCTTTATCAAATCTTTTTGACCAATTTTCTTTTAATTCTTCTATATGATGTATAGTTCCTAAATTATTTAATTCATTTCTATCTAAGCACATAAGGCATAAATTATTATCTAAACCTCTTATAATATCTCTTACCCTTAACCATTCCTTAGAACTATAAAACTTTTGTTCCTTAGTATCTTTTCTATCTTTCTTATAAATACTATGCCTAATTCCTATCTTAGCCTTACAGCTATTACAGTATCTTTCCTTAATGTCTATAAGATTTCTATTACATAATTTACAAAACTTTTTCATTTTTCCACCTTATTTTTAACTCAAAAAAACATAACATAATACTAATTGTGTTACTTTTCTAAAACTCTCACAAACTATAATAATAATGCATGTTAGAAGCAGTTTTAAAATATAAAACTTAACATAGGCTCAATATGTTATTTTTAATAGATTTTAAAACCTTTTATCATATTATTAATATGATTTTGTTCCACTCCAATATATCTTAATGTTATTGCAGGACTTGAATGATTAAATATCTTTTGTAAAGTAACAACATCTTTATATTGTGTATAAAATTGATAACCGAATGTCTTTCTTAAAGTATGAGTTCCTAAGTTATAAAGTCCTAATACTTTTCCAGCCTCGCTAAGAATCTTATATGCTCTAACTCTACTTATTGCATTGTTATATCCTTTTTGAGATTTTATCAGAAATTCATCTTCATGTTTTTCTTCATAATATTTTTTTAATTCTTTCTTTAACATTGGGGTAATAGGAAATATCCTTTGTTTTTTGGTTTTCTTTTCCCTTAGTGAAATGTAATCTTTTCCTTTAACATCTCTAACTCTAAGCCTTAAAATATCACTTATTCTTAATCCACTATTAACTCCAATTAAAAACATAATATAATTTCTTTCACTATAATTTCTTAGATAATTTGCTAACTCTCTTATCTTATCTGAATCCCTTATTGGTTCTACATAATTCATAGTTACCACACTCTTTTTTATTTTTTTATAAATAAAAAAGAACCTAGCTTAACTAGATTCTTCGTAATCCACATCATAATCCAAAGGAATTTTATTTTTCTTACATACATATTATCTCATATGTTTTTTCTTATGATTTATCAAAATATTTCAAAAAATTTCACAAAATTTCACTTAAATTAAAAAACTATTTTCCCATCTTGAAATATCATTTATTAATTCTCTTTTTATTCTAGTACAAGTAACTTCACTTATATTTAGCTTATTAGCTATTTGCCAGTTTTTAAGTTTATCCCTATATTTATATTCTAAGAAATTCTTATAATCATTATTTAAATATATTATATAATCATCTAACATTTTATTATCTTCTTTTATTTTTCTAATTAATTCTTCAAGTTTTATAATTTCATCTTTATTATTTATAATTTCTCTCTCTAGCCTATCTATTATATTTATCATTGTTCTTTCAACATAGCTTGTACCATCATTACTAACTTGTACTTTCTCATCAAAACTAATGCTTCTGCTTTCTATTGGAATGGATATATCCATATTTTTTATCTTTTCATTTATTAATTTTATATGACTTTCTAATAGTCTTATTTTATTATCAAGACTTTTTATTTTCTTATCTTTTTCAAAATATCTATAAAGTTTCCATTCTGTCTTTTCAAAAATTTTTTTATCCACCTTTTATTCTCCTAGTTTATAAGTATTTATTCTAAGAATTGTTTTAATCTATAATTGCAATCGTTTTTAAATACAACTCCAAATCTCTTACCACAACATTCTAATATTCTTCCTGCTAATGCTTCATCTAATTTTATTAAGAGTTGAGGAGTACATTCAGTACTTATAAGCGTTGGTAAATAATTTAAATATCTATAATTTAAAATAGGATATATATGTTTCATATCGCTTTCTTTTAAATCTCCTATCAAATTTCCTTGTCTTATTTTATCTTTAAATAAATCATCAATTATAACCACCCTAGCACGCTTATATTTGTTTATTAACTTCTCATAATATTCTAAGTCCATACTACATGATTTTAACTCTCTAATAGCCTCTAAATAAGGCATATAGACTACGGGGATTTTTTTATCTAATAATGCTTTACCTATAGCAGTTATAATATGTGTTTTTCCTGCTCCACTCTGCCCCATAAGACAAAAATTATTTTCTCTATGTTTTTCTATATCACTAAAACTTTTAATATAATCTATTGCCTTATCTCTAGCCTGTCTAGTAATGTCATTATAAGGTTCATACTCTTTTAACATTTTTATGTCTTTTGGATTTACTCCATAATTACTCCAAAGCCTTTTAGCATAATCCAATTCATAACATTCACAACGCCTCCATACGCCATCATATTCAATAAAACCAGTATCATGACACTTATTACACTTATATGTGTTATTCAAAGCATGAGAAGTCGTATTTTGGCTTTGAGCTTGTTTCATTATCCTTTGTAATATTTGTTGCACTATTTACACCTTCTTTATCTATGTAATTACCTTCAAGAACTTTAGGAAAATTATTAGGTTTTATAAGCCAATCAAAAGTTATAATCCAATTCTTATTATTTTGTCCTTTCAAGAAACTACTCTTATTTATACTTTTAATAGCTTCAATAATGCTATCAATACCATATTCTTTAATTCTTGCATTTAATATTTTCAATCTATTTCCTTTTACACTTTTTACTTTAGATAAATTAAGATTATTCCATTCTTCAACTATTGGTATCAAATTTTTTGATACAAGTATATCTTTAGATATACTATTATCTATCCTATCCTTACCTAACCTAACCTTACCTGTGTATCCATTTGGTATACCTACGGTATCCACTTGGTTAACATTTGGTATACCATCACTAATTAATTCATACGTTTTATTCTTTTCATCTGATAACATTTGTTTTTCACATTCATAGATTGTAGGTTTATATCTATCATTCCTAATATAATTATGTATTTTCCAATGTTTTATTACACAAATACCACTTTCAAATGGAATAATGAATTTTTTAGTTATTAGTACTTTAAGATCATCATCATTACACCCTATCATTCTTTGTATCTTTTTAGGATTATTCACAAAACCGTCATCATCAGCCCTCATACTAAGATGAAAATACAAAGCTTGTGTAGATAATGGCATGTCTAAGAACATATCACTATCTATTATCAATTTTGAAAACATTCTTCTTTCAGCCATTTTTATTTAATCTCCTTTATAATTTCCTGTAATCTTTCAGCTGCATATTCCAATAATTTTTTATCCATTTTCATAATTGCTATATCAGTTCTTATCTTTTTAATCCCTTTTACCAGAACTGGTTCTAATGAAATTACTACACCACTTTTTATATATTTTTCTGCCTTATCCTCATATTCAACAGTTATCTTTTTAGGTCTTTTTGATTTATACATTTTTATTGCTCCTTAGTTGTCTATAAAATCTTGTATTTCTCTTATTTGTTCTTTTATATCATTTAAATTAATTTTTTTATTTGTATTTTCTGAAATAGTAATATTAGAACATATATTATCTAATTCAGAATTTATAAAGTCTATCTTCTTAACCAAAGTTTCTATAACAAAACTTTTTCTTATTTCTCCACATTTTCTTATCTTCATTATTTAACGCTCCTTTAGTTTGTTCTTAATAGCTTTATGCCAGCACTCTATACAGTCTATTTTCATATACCCACATGTTCCAACATTATCTAAATCTATCCCTCTAGGACAGCTTGTAAAAGTTAATCCAACGATATTTTTAATTAATACCATTTCATCTCTAGAAAAGTTGTCCATAAATTTATTAATCACTTTTAATTCATCAATAGTTAATTTTTTTCTACTCATTTGTAACACTCCTTTTAAACTGTTTTAAATTATAATTAAGTGTTAACCCTATCATACCTATTAAAATAAGCATGATAGAATTAAATAAATCTATTAATACATCATTTAAACGTTTTAAATTGACTTAATAGTTACTACAAATAAGCTGTCGCACCTAAATCACTAAATGGAATTTGATTATTTTCATTATAAATTTCATTTATTAAATATGTTGGTGCTGTATAATTTTGTACAATCATATGTGCATTAGCTAAATACTGTCTTTTTATAGCCTCATATCGAGTTACTCCAAATTCTCTTTTTAATTGGTGTTGTATATCTGTATACACCTTTTGTCTTATGGAATTACTCTTGTATGCTTTACTACCATATCCACCTAATACTTCACAACCTTTTGCTCTTACAGCTTGTTGTAGGTCTTTACATTCTATATTAAAAAGTGGCATATTATTTTTTAAATCTGTTACATCAGCTTTAACTTGTTTAAGTTCCTTATTCTGTTCATCTAAAGCTAAGTAATGTAATTTTAATTGTTCTAATGTTGTTAAAGGCTTTTTAACAACTTCCTTTAATTTCTTTTCACAATTAATAAAATATTGTCTAGCTTGTTTTCCTTTTTCAGTTCTTTGTATCATACTAATTTCTTTTGCCATATCTAAAGTAATTTCATAATCTGTTTCTATTGTGTATGGATTTTTAGGATTATTGGTTATCCTTTTTTGACTAACCAATCTAAAATCGCTATTTATATCAAAACCATAACCTATCATTCTTTCAAACCACTTTGTAAATTGAGTTCCTATCTCTAAGAACTTATGTAACTCCCTACCTGATACTGTATTATTATAATTTATCTTTATTAATTCACTCATATTTATCTCTCCTTATATAAAATCTCTTTTGCTTCCGCTATCAATGTTTTTAAATCTTCATTGTTAAAATATCTATAAACTAGACTTTCTAAGATTCCATTCAATATTTTTTTATTCATATATAACACTTCCTTTCTTACTTGCAAATAATATTCCATCTAAAAAACTTTCAATTTTTTCATAGAAAAGCTCATCTTTTTCTTTAATCTCAATTATCTCATTTATTATTTGTTCTAAGCTATTTTTATCTACTATTCTTTTTTTCATATTTACCTCTCTAATTATTATTAATTTATTAATAATTTTGTTTTATTATTATTAAATTATCAAATAAATATATTAAAAAAGAGATTTTTTTATTATTTTTAATCTCTATGTGATACATTATATATTTTAAAATCTATTTTTTCAATAAATTTATACATTGTTAACATATTTTTTACATTGCTTTGAGATAAATTGAGTGCTATAATATCTCGTAATAAAAAGAAAATAGGGATGTGAATATAATGGATTGTAAAGATAGGATTAAATTCCTTAGAGAAAAAAAGAAAATGTCTCAAAAAAAATTTGGTGAACAGATAAGTCTTTCACAAAATCACGTTTGCTCTATCGAAAAAGGTAGTAGAAATATAACTGAAAGAACCATAAATGATATATGCAAAACTTTCAAAGTAAATAAAGAATGGTTATTATCTGGTTATGGGGAAATGTATGTTGATGAGATTGAAAAATTTAATATAAAAGATAAAGAGATAAAATCATTTATGAAAAAATTTATAAAGGTTGATAAAGCAACACAAGAATATGTAAAAACTTTAATCGAAAACAGATTGAGATTTTTAGATAAGGAACACTAGAATCACTAGTGTTTTTATTTAAGTAATTTTTTAGTTAAAAATTTAATTTTGCCATATGTCTTATTTGTAATATTATTTTATATCTATTAACTCATCACATTACTTTTTTAACTTCGCTTGTTATTATAATAATACATAATTATAAAAAATACTTAAAACTAAAAAAGAACTCATAATAAATTCCTAGCTCTTTTTAGCTAAATTATAATATTTATATAAATATATAAAAATTAACACGATATTAATTGTTTTCTTTCGCAAAAAATGGTATACTATATATAGTTTTTACGAAATATGAGAATTAAATACAAAAAGAACTTACTATCCGACCAAAGATTGTATAAGTTCTTTTTCCAAAAAGATTATATTAACAAATGATTTACATCATTTTTTATTAGCTTTTATAAACATTATAAAGTTAATTTTGATAAAAGTCAAATGTTAATTTACTCCGTATTTAATTTTCCATAAAAAATAATTGACGTATAGGAGTAATAAACATGATAAATTATAAAACAAAATTAAAAGCAAATGAATTACAAGTAATAGAACATATATCTTACAATTCTAAAACTCAATTAACATTACAATCAATATATTCATATATTGTAAAGCATACAACTCTTAATAATGGATCATTTCCTAAACCATTAATAGATTTATATAAAATGTATATAAGATACCATAATAAAATATCTTGTATTTATTTTAGAAAATTAATAAAAAAATTAGTTGATTATAAAATGGTAATAGTAAATAAACATAGAAATACTAATGTTTATTCTGTTAATAGGTCAATTAAACTTTTTTCTATTATCCCTAAAGTATCACAAAAAGTATCACAAAAAGTATCATCTTCTAAAATCGCTGAAACTGTTGGTACATCTACGTTACAAAGTACTGTTCAAGATACTGAACTAAAACTAGAATTAAATAATACTATTACTATTATAGATAATACAGTTGTACCAACTGAAATTAAATCTAAATCAGAAAAATCTTCTGCTTATGAAAAAGCAATAGAAGAAAATAATAAGGATTTGGTTAAACCAATTGAACTTATTAAAGCTGCTATAGATAAATTAAAAAAGCAAGGTAGATATAGTAAAAAAATAATCACTAGACTAGAAACTAAATTAGCAAAAAGAAATAATATTAATAGAAAAAATATGGACAAGTATCTAGATGTTGTTGTTGCTGATGCTATAGCTTTTTATGAAGTTGGTAGAGAGAAAATGGCTTTACTTATTGCTACTAAAAAAGCTAAATATAGTAGTGCTTATAATCTTAAAAAAAATAAATCTAATATAGCTATTGCTAACTTTACACAAAGAAAATACGATTATGATAAACTAGAAAAACAACTTTTAGGTTGGGATAATTCTGAGGATGATTGTGAAATTGGTGTTATTAAATCAGTTCAAATTCCTGATACAGCTAATTTTACACAAAGAAAGTATGATTACAACAAGTTAGAAATGCAACTTTTAGGTTGGGATAATTTTAATGATTAGCTTTGCTTAATTAAAGAAAAAATATTACCTTTTATGGAATGTCAACATCAGTATTTAAGATCGTTAATTATGGTGTTGACATTCTATAAGGAAAATATATAATTGGCATGTAATAGCTAATTTTTTTCTTAAAATATATCATTAAATCTATATTCTCCATAGTTTATTAAAGTTTGAATTGAAATCTAATGTATTTTATATATATTTTCTAATGAATAAAATTGTTTAATTATTAGTTATATCTTTAGTTTATATTAATATATTGCATCATTATAATTATAAATTAATTTACTTTTAAATTTCTTATTTGAGAGATAATATTCTACTACTGGAATTGAAAAATTTAAGTCATCATGAGATGTTAAAATAACAATTGCATTTTGGGCTAAATCTTCAATTATTTTTAAAATTTCTTCAACATTATTTTTATCAACTGCTGAAGTTATTTCATCAAATAAATATATATCAGGTTTACTAACAATTGATCTAGCAATACAGATTCTTTGTTTTTGACCACCAGATAGATCAGTACCATTTTTATTTAGAATAGTATCATACTTATTTGGTAGTGTCATAATTATATCATGAATTTTTAATTTTTTGCATGCATTTACTATATCATTAAATTCAATCTCTCTATATAGAGAAATATTATCTTTAATTGATAATGAGAATAAAAAATTATCTTGCATTATATAATTTAATTTATTACGAAGAGAATGTTCGTTAATATCTCTTAAATTTATATCGTTAATAAACACCTCTCCCAAATATTCATCTATAAATTTTCCTAAAATATTAAATAATGTTGTTTTTCCTGAACCACTAGCACCTTTTATAATATATATATTATTTTTTTTGAATTTAAGATTAGTATTTTTAAAAAGCTCATTATTATCTGGTGTAGAATATGATAGATTTCTAATTTCAACTGTATTAATTGGTACATCTATATTGTGAGTAGATACGTTATTTAATTTACTATTTTTTTTATATTTTAAAATATCATTAAATCTTTTAATAGAAACAGACGTTTCTTGTATAATAGAATTTAGTTGAGTAAATGATAATGATGAATTTTTAAATGTTTGGGAATAATCGTTAAATGCTGTAAACATACCTAAAGAAAGTTTTCCATTAAAAATTAAGTATGCTGCTAGCATTATATTTAAAATATTTACCAAAAAAGACAATATATTTACTAAGATACTAGATGAAACTTGTATTTTAAATTTTGTAATTTCTAATGAATACAAATAATTTATAATATCTTTAAAATTAGAAACTCTTTTATTTGGTGCATTGAATAATTTTAAAACTTTCCAACCATACATGCTTTCATTTAAAAATGAAATAAAAAAATCATGTGTATTTGTTGATTTAATTTCATTAGTTTTTATTTTATTTCCAGAAATAATATATATCACACTAGTAATTGGTAATGTTAATATATATAATAAGGTCAATATAGGGCTAATATATAGCATTAATAGCAAAGAAATTATTAAACTTAATCCACTTGTAATTATAGTTAAATTATTAGAAATTAAATTAGAGAATACAGTGGAGTCGTCTTCTATAGTGTTAATTAATTTACCTTTATCTATTTTTATAAAATTTGAATATGGGATTTTTAATATTGAATTAAAAATATTTTCCTTCATTTCAATTTCCAAATTAGAGGTAAATTTGAATAACATTATTTGATTGGTATAATTTAATATTATTGAAACTAAGAAAAAGAAACACATTAAAAATAAATTTAACTTAATTGAATTTACTGATTTCTCCATTATGCCATTTATTATTTTTCCAAATAATAAAGGATTAATAAAGCTTAAGATATTAGAAAATATTAATGTTATAAATATAATAAATAATTTAAATTTATTAAGTTTTAATTCCCTTAATGTTTGAAAGAATAATGATATATCGTTCTTTAAGTTTCTTATCATATTTGTAACTCCTTTTTACTTCATAAATTACGTTACTTATATAGATTCATGTTTTTTATATGAATGGACTGAAAATATAAATAAAAATAATGTAGCAAATAATGAGGATGCAATTATAATATAAGGCGACCAAATGACTATATTTCCAACTTCATATAAATTAAAATTTTTAACTAACTCGTTGTGTATATTGAGACCACTAGAGGGTAATAGATTACTTAGAAATCTAAATACATTGCTCAATAAAGTTCTTTTACTTCCAATGATAAAATCAAAAATTATTGGAGTAAAAACAAGAATTATAGATGCAGAAAATATAAACTTCAAACTTTTACTTTTAGTTGATAAAAATAATGTAAAATTAACTATTGATAATACGGAAAAAAGGCCAATTATTATTTCAATTATAAAAGCTTGTCCTATTGTTAATGATACAGGAGATAGGGTACGAATAAATTGGATTGATGTATTTAATCCTTTAATATTCAAATTTGTAAGTTCTATTCCTAAAAATATAATTATACAAGTTAGATAAAGAATTGATATAAGAATATTAGATGCCAGCAATTTAGCAAGTACCAAATGTTTTCGCCCATATTTAGTGCAACGCATTATATCATCGCAACCACTTGTGTATTCTTTTGAGAAAATAGGTGTTGATATAATACAGCCTATAATTGCTAATAGTATAATTAATATCCTTAAGGAATTTAGTGCTGTATCCCAACCAATAAAGGGGCTAAAATAAAAAGGTTTTTTTACTTGAGACTCCATTTTCTTAGCATATACTTGAGAAGTATTAGATAATTTTAATATATATTGAAAATTATCAGATTGGTTTTCACTGCGATTTTTGTAGAAATTCGAAACATCTTCATTAGTTAAGTTATTTAAGTTGGTTGATTTATTATTTTCTACCATATCGAGCAATTTAGGAAATGAATAAGGTAAAATATTAATAAATAATTCTTTATAGGTATTTAATTCTTTATTACTTATACTTGAGGTCTCCATTTTTTCCGAACTACTGTTAAATTCTTTATATTTATTTAAAGCGTTTATTAATACATCTTCAGTTATGTCACCCTCTATCTTAGACTGCCTATTTAAATCAAGTTTAATAGCTTCTCTTCCATTAATAATGTTATATGTGCCATCTGAAAGTACTATATCGGTTGTTTGAGTATTGATACAAAAAAATGATAAGAAAATTGTAGCAATAATACTTAAAGAGAATATTATAAGGTTCCCTTTTGTTTTTAAAACTCGTTTAAGCTCTAAATTTAATATGTTAAACATTATTAAATTCCTTTCTCTAATTTATATTTTTATATTGCCTCATGATTAATATATGATTTAACAGTAAATATTGAAAAAAATATTAATGTTAATACAGATGTAGCTAAGATAATATAAGGTGACCATATAGTCAAACTACCTATTTGAAATAGATTAAGCTCATTAATTAATTCATAATATATTCTAGTACCACTTGATGGTAATATATTAACTAAAAATTTAATTATATTACTTGCATTGTTTAAATTTGCATCAATTGATGTTCTAATAAATATGGGAGCCAATAATACAATTAAAGCAAGTGAAATTATATAAGTAGAGTTTTCATATTTACTTGATAAAAATAATGTAAAATTTACCATTGATAGTACAGTAATTAATCCAAAAATTATTATTATAAAAATACATTTTTCAAATGTTAATGGTACTGGAGATAGTGGACTGAGGAATTGTATTGATGTTTTTAAACCATTTCTGTTTAATAATGCATATGCAATTCCATAGAAAAGAGTCATGCAGATAATATATAATAATGATGCTAGCAAATTAGAAGATATTAATTTACTAATAGCTAAATGTTTTTTACCATATTTAGTGCAACGCATTATATCATCAGATCCATTTTTATATTCTTTGGAATAAACATTTGCAATTAAAATACATCCTAAAATACATATACATATAATTAATATATTTGAAAATTCCAATACTGTATCCCAACCTGTAAAGGAGCTAAAATAAAAAGGTTTTTTCACCTTATTGTCCATGTTTTTAGCGTAATTTTGAGCTTTTTCTGGCAATTTATAATAATTAATTAATTCATAAGACTGATTTTTACTAAGCTGTGTATAGTAATTAGAAACTTCATCTTCTGTTAGTTTGTCTAAGGTTAATGTTTCTTGATTATTCATTCTATTACCAAAATTGGAGAATGAGTATGGGAGTATATTGATGAATTCTATATAAGCTCCTAATTCTTCTGTATATATATCAAGTGGGATATTTTCTCCATACTTACTATATAATATAGTATATCTATTTAATGTATCTAAAAGAATTTCATTTGTTACTTCTCCTTCTAATTTATTTTGAATTTCAGCATCATATTTTACTGCTTTTAAACCTGATATGGTTTTATAAGATCCAGTTGAGTCAATAATATTTGTAGATTGAATTAATATAACATATGTTATTAATAAAATAGTTAATACTAATCCCATTGATAGAATTAAAATATTATTTTTATTTTTAAGCATACGTTTAAGTTCTAATTTTAGTATATTAATCACTATGTCATGCTCCTTTCATAGAGTCATTCCATGAAAGCCATAAATATACATCTTCTAATTTAGCTGTTTGATGTATTGAATTATTGTATAGAGGTTTTTTTGAAATATATCTAATAATAACGGTATTTTCATTATTATCACGAATATTAACTATACATACTCTTTTTTCAGTTTCATATATTAAATTAGATGGTATTATAGACTCCCATACAAAATTTTTGATTGTATTAATAAGATTTTCTGTACTATCATTAGCTAATATTTTACCTTTTTTCATAATTATATTATTTTTAGATATATATTCTATATCAGAAACGATATGAGTTGATATTAATAGAATATTATCTCTAGCAAGCTCTGTAAGCATTTTTCTAAAATTAATTCGTTCTTTGGGATCAAGTCCAGCTGTAGGTTCATCCAATATTAGTATTTTAGGATTGTTTAATAAAGCTTGTGCTATTCCAACTCTTCTTTTCATACCGCCTGACAACTTATTAATAAGTGATTTTTTTGAACTTATTAATGAAACTTCTTCTAGGACTTGATTTATTCTTATATTAGCTTCATTTTTAGATAATCCTTTTAAAGCCGCTATATACATAAGATAATCTTCTACATTAAAATTATTATTGACTCCAAAATTTTGAGGTAAGTATCCTAAAATATCCCTATACTTTTCATCTAAAACTTCAATTGATGTTCCATTGAATAATATCTCTCCAGATGTTTGAGTCATAATACCACATAACATTTTCATAAGGCTTGTTTTACCAGCGCCATTATCCCCAAGTAAGCCCCATATTCCATTAGTTAAGGTTAAGGATAAATTATTTACTGCTGTTATTGAGCCATATTGTTTTATTAGATTATTTATTTGTAGTTCCATTTTATCCCCCTAATTTAATTTGAAAAACCTATTTTAATTTATTAATTATAGATTTTATGTTAAAAAGACATTAAATAATAAAATACTACTTACATTAAAAATAAGTAGCATTTTATAGTATAAGGTATAATTATCTTCTAACTGTCCAAAATGCAGTACTGCTATTACCACTTGTTACAGTTACATCATTACCACAATGACAACCACATGTAAAGCATCCACCAGAACCTCGTGCACTTGCATGTGCTGCATTTGTATTGCACATGCATGCTTTAGGTTGGTTACCTGTATTAGATTGTACTTCTCTACCTATTGGATTAATAATTTTCATATTTTTTACCCCCTCAAATATTATTGAAAATCTATAAAATATATATTCAAAGAATTTAACTCTTTTTTTAAATAGAAGTTAAATCTGTGAAAGCTACAATAATAATGTTGAGATTTATTAATAGCTTAGTATAATACATAATCATTTAAGTATTCTAATGATGTTGGATTGTTTTCTAACAGTTCATGATATTTTACTAAATACCTTTCTAATATCCAACGATTGCTCATACATGTTGAATGCCTATATGATATATGTATACCATTTTCATCAAAACATTTCATATAACATAAACTACATAAATTTACTGCCCAGCACTCATTACAGTATTTAATTGCTTCGTTAGTAAAATCTTTAATGTAGTGCTTGGTAATATTATTTATATTTATCCCTTCATTTACATTGCCTATACTAGGAGATGGACCCATTTTTTCGCATATTTTAAAATCTCCATTTACAGTAACATACAGTCTCCTAGCCCCTGGAACGCAACATCCATTCATAGAATATGATTTAATAGGTTTGTCCACAAGTAATCTTTTATGAATACATGCAAGCTCCTTATCCATAGAATCCCTAGAGATTAAAGGATTATCACCTATATCATATTGATTAGATTCTAATAGGTTCATACTCCAATTTGTTAAAGGATCCATGTCACCATGTAATTGTTCAAATTTTTGCAATTCATTTCTTTCTTGAGGTGTATCAACACCTAAATACTCCTCATCAATATCACCAGTTGATATATATGAATTTGTAAATACAATTCCCTTTGGTAGCCATTCTAAATTATCAAAGAAGTTCTGCATTTCATCAAATACTTCATGTCTAGGATCTGCAATAACGCTGTTAATATTTAGATGAGTCTTAGCTTTATTTCCATACGCAGTAACGAGGTTTTTAAATCCTAATAATGTTTTTTCAAAACTCCCTGCACCGTTAGTAAATACTCTATTTTTATTATGGATATGAATTGGTCCATCTATACTTACAGTTATATAAAAATTATCTATTGTGGATAAATATTCAGCTACAGCAGGTGTTACTAATGTACAATTTGTTGTCATATTATAGTGAACAATTTTGTTATTTAATTTCTTTTTACAATATTTTATACATTCTTTAATTAAATCAAATTTGATTAAAGGTTCTCCACCGTAGAAGGAAAGATTTACTTCATCTGATGAGCTTGATGCTAATATATCAATTGCCTTTTGAGCTGTTGATATAGACATATCATCCTGACCAAAAGTTCTAAATGCACCTTGTCCATCATGATATACACAATATTTACAACGTAAATTACATTTTTCTGTGACTTCTAATTCAACCTGTTTTAAGGCTTTTAAAGATTCTTGAAGTGAAGGATATTCCATTGTCTCTACTGGATAAGCAGATAGAATATGTTCTGTGGATATAACAGCTTCAAGTTCCTTTAAAGATTCTAGTAATTTATTTGGAGGAATTTTTAGATCATATAATTTGTTAAAATCATCTGTTTTGGATAAACAAGAAATAATCTCAAATAAGTGATCACTTATTTGAAAAACTTTACCAGTCCCTGTATCATAAAAATAGTTATTAGTTTCAGTTTTAAAGGCTTTGCCTAGCCTAGAAAAACGTTTTTCCTTTTTTAAATCAGAAAACATAGTTTGATATCTATTAAATTCAGATAATAATTCTTCCTTTATAGTCATAATGAAACCTTTCCTTTTAAGTTATTATTAAATTGCCGTATTAATATAATATTAAAACATTCTAATTTACAATATATTCTTTAATTTTATTAATTTAATAATAATACATTTTTTTGTAAAAGTAAATATATTTTTAAAAATATTATATTTTTTGTAATTATTTATATTGGATAATTAAAATATAGAGCATTAGATTAGATAATCGTATTTTAATTTATTAACATATTTATCTGATACAAAGCCACCATGTTCTCCATAGTATATATTCCACCAATCACCTATTTTAGTTGATAATTTAACTTTAGTTCCTTTGTCTAAAGTACCTATTACATTACCGTTTATAGAAGCCTTATCTCTAACATTTAAAACACTTGCTGTAACTATACCATAAGTATCTACATTTTCAATATCGGCGGGTTT
>NZ_CP051755.1:0-78882 GCF_015708635.1 Candidatus Sarcina troglodytae | reverse complement strand
TATTTCATAAATTTTATTACAACATTCAAATATTTCTTCATCATGAGATATTATTATTAATGTTTTATTAGCTAAATTTTTTTTTATAAAATCTATAAATATACGTTTATATTTTTTATCTATATAATTAAGAGGTTCATCTAAAATATAAATATCTCCACTTAAAAACAATCCACGTAATATTTGTATTATTTTTTTTTCTCCTCCTGAAACATTATTTGAATTATTACTAACTCTTGTACTTAAATTTAAATTATTTAAGTTAAATATATTTATCAATGGCTTAATATCTTTTTGAGCCAAAAATTTATTAAACTTATTTATATCACATTTATTATCTGTATTTAAAACTATATTCTCTTTAATTGTACAATCAAACATAAATACTTCTGATGGAATTAAAATAATTTTTTTTCTAATTTCTCCAGAGTTTAAGGATTTATAATTTATATTATTGTAATAAATATCACCAATTTTATAATCCAACAATTTAACTATTATATTACTTAAGGTAGATTTACCTGAACCATTTCCACCTTTTATTGCAATTTTATCATTTTTATTTATTATTAAATTTAATGAGTTAAGTATATTTTTAGTTCCATAACTAAAAGTTAAATTTTCTATTTTTAATTGATTAAATTCAGGTAATTCGTTTTTAATTATTAGATCTTCATCTTCTAAATTCAATAATTCATTTATTCTATTTAACGATATTTTTTGGAGTTTAATTTCTTTAGATAAATTCATAAAATATTCTAAAGGACTCCATAATCTCGAAAAATATAATGTAAATGCTATCATTGTTCCTATTGTTATTACATTCTTAAAAACTAAATATCCCCCAAAGCAATACATAGAAATAGTTCCTATATTCATAATGCTAGTTATCAGTATATAATCATATTGCATAAGATATTTTATTTTTTTCATAGTAACTTTTAAATAAGTATTTAATTTATTTTGTAATCTTAAATTTATAAATTTAGATGCATTATTAACTTTTATATCTATCTGACCATTTAATGCTTCTTCTGATAAATTCTTTAACTCTTCATCAATTACTAAAACATCCTTACTTGTTTTTTCTATATAAGGAATGTAAATCTTATAAAAAAGTATAAAAATAGGTATTAATATCAATATTATTACTGTCAATATCGAATTCATAGATCCCATTATAACTATAACTGCTATAACATAAAATATATCTAATAACACATTAGCATACATACTTACAATTAAGGGTGTGACTACTATTGTATCATCAAAAATTCTTTGAATAAATTTGCCCATATTTAAATATTTAGAACTATTATATGCCATAGAAAATGATTTATTTATCAAATCTTTTTTTAGATCATTTAAACAATATGTATTTATATAATTCTCTAAATAATAGCCCAAAGATAAACTAAAACAAAATATTATCATAACTACAACCATTCCTAATGAAACATATAAAAATGATTTTAAGTTATAAGCTTCTATCTTATTTATAAGTTGCATTGTTAAATAAGGAATTAATAAGGAACTTATATTTGATACAAAACTAACAATATAATATAAATAAATCTTTAATTTTATATTTTTTCTATATTTTTCAAAAAATAAATATATTTTTATCAAATTAATCACCATCAATTATTTTACAAATTATATAATAATTTTATTATTCTTTTATTTATATTTTTTAAAAGTTTATAATTACAGTCCAAAGATTCTATATTATTATTATTTAAATAAGACTTAAATCTACATCCTGTATGACACATAGGTAAAAATTTACACTTTTTCTTGAAACATTCATCGTAAAGTTTTATGTTAAACAAATTTTCTATTTTTACTAAAGTTTTTTTGTTTAATATAATCATTATAATCACTTTAAATAACGAATATTTATATGATATAAAAAAATAAATAATAATATATTATGAATACCTTCTTTTTACTTTAAATAAATCAGTATATATTAAGTTCCATAAATTTGTATAGTTATAAAATAATTAAATAAATAGTGCTATTAGAATGGCAATATGAATATGAATTATAATAACAAGGTACTATAAATATTTGATATAGTTGATTTGATAGGGATTTAGATACAAGAATCATAACAAAATTATAGCAAGGTTAACTCAAGTTTTTATAAAATAAATACTACAAAAAATAAAAATACTAAGTAATATTACTCAGCGATGAAAAAGCTTGTGGTAAAAAGATAATATGCATTAATTTTTTTCATTACAGCAAAATATTATGCCTTCTATTCAAGTTAAAATTGAAAAATAGTAGAGAAATCTCTAACGCAATGTATTCACATTATATAGTAAAACCCCAATAATATAAGAAATTAAGCAAATACAGATATAATAAATAATCTTTTAACTTATTATGAGTTTAACTAATTCGTAAATAGGTTATATTCATAGAATTGTTAAAATTAGTTTGCCCTATCTCCTTTTCTATTTATTTTATATATAACTATTCCCATAAAAACAATTAAAATATTAACTATATTTATATAAAAATCATAACCTTGTCCGTTTAAATTAAATTCATCAATAATTATACCATAATTCCAGACTGATAAATTTGATATAATTATACTAAATATGCAATTTAAATTATATATATTAATATTTATTTTATTTAATATTAATAGAATTACATTTAACATTATATATACTAAACATATATAGACATTGTAGAATTGACCATTTATTTTATTTCACCTCATTTATATTGAAAATTTATAGAATTTAATACTAGTAACTTTTCGTCTAGTTTTAACATATTCAACGTTGCATATATCTAATAATTCTTTTTCTCTAAGCTCCTTATGGGAAAAATTTTTCGAAAAATTATAAAGTTTTAACTTCATATAACTATAATAGTGATTTTTACACTTTATAATAAACAATTATTGATTATTTACTTAATATATTATAAAATGTAATTATTAACAATTGTAATGGTTTATAGTTACAACTAATACATAGGCGGTGATTTATGTTAAATTTCTCTGATGCACTTTTATTGATAATACCAATTTATATTTTATTATTAATTTGGGGAATTATTAAAAAATATTCTATTTCCAAGCACATCTTATTATTTGGAATGGGAGTGTACATTACTCTTGTTATTGCAATAACATTATTTCCTCTACCAACATCAATAGAATTTATACAATTAATGAGATTGGATAATATTTCAACAAACAATTTAATACCGTTTAAATCCATATATAATTTAATAAAACTTAATACTGTTAATGTAATATTAAAAAATATATTAGGCAATATATTACTATTGGTTCCACTAGGGTTCATCATACCTTTAATGCAAAAGAAATTTACTAATATAAAAAGTATTTTTATTAGTAGTTTAATTTTTTCATTAATTATAGAAAGTATGCAATTTATTATATCTATTATTTTAGGATATAACTATAAGGTAGTTGATATAGACGATATAATATTAAATATTATGGGTGGAATAATTGGATATATATTATATAAATTGGTTTGCATAATTTTTGAACTTAATGACAAGAAAATTAGACAGAAGAATTTATAGTTAAAAATTGCTTTAATAAAAAATAATTTATATAAATTGTAAGCATAAAAATAACTGATGTAGGGTTGTTCCAAATGCTATTCCCAAAAACCAAAAAATATTTAAAGATCACACATTCTATTGAATAGCTCTGTTTTAAAATAATGTTGATAATATATACTGAACTTAAAAGAGCAGTGATTTAAAAATCACTGGTCTTTAATTAGGCATAGTTTAAAATTGTTAATTAAATATACTCTATTTAACGTTTTAACATATTAAATACTTTATTAATAGAAATACATTTAGCATATCTATTCTTCCACATAAATTCATTATAATATTTATAACTTTGCTCTCCATTAAAGAAGTGATTATCAACAGTTGAGTTGGAATAGTTTGGTACAATCATATTAAAACCATGTTCAAAACCACACTTTATGGTAGCATCAATACATTTATCAGTTTGAAGTCCAACAATAATTATATCCTTTTCACCCTTTTGTCTTAAGTATTCTAACAAACCAGTTCCTCTAAATGAACTATTTACATTCTTTACAAACACCTTTTCTTGTTTCATAGGCTTAAATTCTTCATAAACTTCAAATCCGTCTTTTCCTTTTGTTAAATCACTTTCTGCTCCATCATCATGTATTACATACAATACTTCTATATTATTTTTTCTTGATGTATCAATTAATTCCTTAATATTTGTAATAAAACTTTCAAAATTATATAATTTGCTATTTACTAATAATTTTTGTGTATCAACGACTAATAAAACCATTTATTTTATTTCACCTCATTTCTATTCAGAATTTATAGAATTTAATACTAGTAACTTTTCATCCAGTTTTAACATATTCAACGTTGTATATATCTAATAATTCTTTTTTTCTAAGCTCCTTAACAGCAGATTCTATTACTCTAACTCTAAAATTGTTAAATCAAATAATACATATTTCATTTATTCAATGCATAATGGCAAAAAAGTTCTTTTTGCTTGGTTAGAACCTGGTACTGGTTTTCAACAATAATTAATTCAAGTAATAAATCTAGTAGTTAATAATTTTTTATATGAGTATATACTATAAAAGGTATACCTTTATGAAACAGTGTTATTTATTATAATTATATGTTAAGTATTATAATCAGCATTTGAAAGAGTTTTAATCTTGTTATAACTTGATTTTATAGAAAGAATACTTACTAAAGAATATACTAGAAATATAATCATTATTTTATAAATATAAGGAATTGTTACACGTGATAATATTATAAAGGTTAACGTGTAAATTAAAGTTATAGGAATTGTTTTAATAATAGGCTTAAGTACTAATTCCACGTCATTAAATATTTCTGATAAATTTAAGAATGATTTTCTTGTTAGATTAAAATCTGTAATTATATTTATAAGTATTAATGAAAGCATATTCAACATTATAACTATATTTAACATTATAATATGTGATATATTTTTATCAACAGATATAATTAATATATTTAAAGAAATTAAATGCATTACATTAAGGATTAAAGCGGTAATTATTTTAGATATAAATAATTCCTCAATTTTTAGTGGTAAAAATTTTAAATATTTTAAGTTACTCGTTTCTCTAGAAAAAGAAAAATTAGCAACAGTATTGAGACTAGTCATAGTAATTGTCAATATAATAATTATAAATGTTAAGAATAATTCTACTGATTTTGAAGCAATTGATATTATAGGAGTTATCAATATAACAATTATAAAGAATAAAATATTTGGAATAATAGCATTTATAAGTAAAATTGGAGTTCGTATAATTTCTTTTAAATCTTTTTTTATAAGAGAAAATAAAATATTATTTGATTTAAACTTTAAATTAATAAGTTTATTTTTTTGTACAATATTTTTTCTAGATTTAAATTTAAATTCTGATATAATTACATCCATATAAATATTGCTCAAATAGAAAAGAAATAATATTACATTACTGAAAAATAAACATATTACTATATAATTAATAGATATTTTATCTTCAAATAATTCTAATATAAAATTTATAATATTAAAAAAGTTGACTTTGTTTTTTATAAAATAAAAAATCGAATATGCGATACTTGTAATTTGTATAATATAAAAAAGAATTTTACTAAATGAATATTTTTTTGTATTTGTAAGAAAAATTGATATAAATAATAAAAAATTAAATATAGAAATAACACATATTATTGGGATTATTAGTTGTAAAATAAGCACTTTTAAATAATAATAAATTGAACAATTGTTTAAAATCCCATAAGTTATAAAAAAAACAAATCCTATTAGTCCTATTGCAAACCCCTTTAAATATTCTAAAATAGATTTAGAAAAAAGTATACTTCTAGATTTTATAGGATAAAATAATAATGTAGAAACATTATGTTCTAAAAAAAAGTTATTACTTACTCCAATAAAAGTTGTGATAAATATAAGCAAACTTTCAATACTTAATATAGCAATCAGTATAATACTTTCCATATTAATATTTTTTAAAGTATGATAATTTTTTATAATTGAAAATTCTATAGGTATTATAGCTAGAATTAAAACAAATAAAAATATTAATATTTTTTTAGTATTATCCTTAGAATTAAATATTGTATTATATTTAACTTTTAAATCAACTTTAACTAAATTCAATAACTCCATTATTCTCCAAAACCTCCATATAAATATCTTCTAATGATTTATTTTCTTCAAAGTTCTTTTTCAAATTTTGCATAGTTCCATGATAAATGGTTTTACCAGATTTAATTAAAATAAAGTCATCGCATAAATTCTCCATTATATCTAGTATATGAGAAGAAACGAGAACTATATTTCCTTTTTGAGAATATTGTTTCATGAATTTCTTTAAAGTATAACATGATGTAGGATCTAATCCATCAAAAGGTTCATCTAGTATCCATAATTTAGGATTATGCAATAATGATGAAATAATTGTTATTTTTTGTCTCATTCCTTTTGAGTATTCCTCGATTTTTTTTTCTAAATGATCTATCATTTCAAAGGTTTTTGCTAATTCTATAATAGACTTTTTTCTTTCATCTTTAGAAAGTTTATATATATCTGCAATAAAATTAAGATATTCTATTCCTTTAAGTTTTAAGAATCTATTAGAATTATCACTTACATATCCTATATATTGTTTTATATCAATAGAATCTTCATTCATTTTTTTCCCAAACATTTCAATACTACCTGTAGTAGGTTTTGATAAGCCTACAATCATATTAATAGTGCTTGTTTTTCCAGCTCCGTTTGGTCCTATTAAACCAATAACATTCCCCGAATTCATTTCAATATTAAGATTATTTACAGCTGTAAATGTTCCAAATGTTTTGGTTACGTTTTTTAATAAAATCATAATAAAATACCCCCCACCAATTTATTTAATAATTATACAATTAAAATACATAAAAATCAATTTTTTATATATTTTAACATTTTTATAAAATATATAAAAAGAATGACTAATAGTTATTTATAATATGTTTAAAAATATCATAAAAAGGAATAAGGTTAATAATATTACCAATGAAGAAAGCTTAATATATGTTAATTAATTATAAAATAGGTTCAATAATACCTAAATATCTATTTCAAAATCATCATCAGAAGTATCCCAACCCAAAAGGTGTGCTTCTAATTTTTCATAGTTATATTGTCTTTGAGTGAAGTTAGCAAAGTTAGAAGGTTTATTATTGTTGTTAGTAATAGATTCTATTTTATTTTCTATAGTAATATTTTTAATTGCTTCCATATCTTTTAAAGTTGCTGTTAAATATGCAGCATAATTTTTTATACTATTAAGATTAACTGTACTAACAATAGTAGTTATAGCTTTCATAATTTTATCTAAACCAAAAGCAACTAATATAGTTTTTGCTTTTTTCTTACTAAGTTTATAGCTTACATTGTTACAAAAAGACATAAGAGTTTTTAAATCCTTATTAAAAGTATTATCTTCTTCCCTCTCTTCTTTAGAAGAAGAAGATATATTTATATTGTTGTTATTAAAATTGTTATTATTTATATTGTTATTATTATTACCGACACTCTCCATTCCTACAGCCTTCGTACCTTCAAATTGAAGGTATGGAGAAGATGTAGTCATATCAACGGTTTGAGAGTTATTAGATTTTTTAGAGTCCACTTTTTTTATAATTCTGTTTTTAACCCTTTTTTTCGCTGGTGCTTCTTTCTTTTTAAACTCCTCATCTATATTTAAAACTATTGTGTAAATATTGTTAGTGAATAACTCTTTAGTTGTTCCATCATCATATTCAACTATTTCTTTTTGTTGTTCTATTTTTATATATCCATATTCCTCTAATAACCTTCTATGTTTATAATATCTATTTTCGCTTATACATAAATCAGAACATTGTAAAGCAACACTTGGATATGCTGTTCTTCCCCCACCACAATAGCTACATAAATAAGTGTAGATTGATTTAGCTTCTATAGTTAATCTTTTATCTTTCATAAAGCTTTTAGATATTAAACCATATCCATTTTCATAAATTCCTTCAAATCTTAGACTAGATTTTTCTTTAATTGTTTTTTTACCTACTATTTTTTTACTCATTTTTTATTTCTCCACCTTTCATTTTGGCAAAGAAAAAAGCATTTGCTACTCAATTAAACTATCTCGGTAACAAATGCTTATAAAAACTTATAAATTTCCTATAAAAAATCAACCTAAATATGTTGAATTAACTTATGTATATATGCTATAATAAGTACATATAATAGTTAATAATTAAGTCATCGACTTAAATTTTTATATAGGAAAAAGTCTTTGTTGTAAAAATGTTACTTAGATACTGTGGGTATCTTTGTAGCTACTTAATAAGAGGTTCCCCAACCAATTATTAAGCAATAAAGGCTTTTTTCTTTTTTTATATAAATTTTTTTCAAAATTAAAATTCTTAATTAATAATATTTACATTGTAAAAAATAGAATTAAATTCTAATTAAATGTTTAAATTTCTTGTTTATATAATATCACCTTTTAATAAAATATGCAATAAAAAATTTGTATAGAATATAGTTATCATGCCGAATTGAGGTAATATAATTAAATTATATTACCTCAATTCTTTAAAAATACCTATAAATCGCTTTATTTCTAGTAAGTTAAATAAATAAAACTTTTTTTGCATTATACAAATCTACAAATGTGATCAATAGCAATATCAGAAAAACCAAAGGCTTCTGCTTTTGTAACTTTTCCATTACAAACTTTAATTAATTCATCTAATAAAACTTCACTCATTTCTTTAGGAGTTTTAAGTCCTTCTGTTATATCACTAACATCTATATCTATATTATCATGCATTTTTTCATATGTTATTTTATTACCTGTAATCTTAATTACAGGAGCAATTGCATTTCCAGTAGGAGTTCCTCTACCTGTTGTAAATACTACTAAACTACATCCCCCAGCTACCATAGATGTTACAGAAGCAATATCATATCCTGGAGTATCCATAATAATAGCACCCTTTTTAGTTGGTCTTTCTGCTTCTTCTAAAACTTCAACAATTGGTCTTGAGCCACCCTTTCTGATGCATCCTAAGCTTTTTTCTTCTAATGTTGAAAGTCCACCTGCTTTATTTCCTGGAGTAGGTTGCCCTGCTCTACAGTTTTGACCAACTGATGCTAAATGTTTTTCAAAATTATCACAGGCTTCTATTATTTCATTATGTATTTTTTTAGTTGCACCTCTACGAGCTAATACATGTTCACCACCAATAAATTCAATGGTTTCACTCATTATTGTAGATGCTCCAAGGTCAACTAATTTATCACTTAACTCTCCAACTGTTGGATTTGATGCAATACCAGATGTAGCATCTGAACCACCACATTCTATGCCCATTAATAATCCAGATATATCACAAGGTTCCCTTTGTAATAAAGTTGCTTCTGCTACCATAGCTCTTGCTGCCTTTACAGCTTTACTGATAGTATTCACAGTTCCTCCTTCTTCTTGAATTCCAAATGAAATTATAGGTTTAGAAGTAAGTTTTTCAATTTTTTCTCTTAATTCTTTATGAGGAACTGTTTCACAACCAAGCCCTAAAATTACTACTCCATATACATTAGGATTTAATGCGAAACCTGTTAATACACGTTGTGTCATATCTGTATTTGCTTGAACATCTGAACAGCCTGTATTTATTACTACATTTATAGTTCCTTTTACTTGACTTGCAACAATACGACTACTTTCGCTTGCACATGCACATGTTGGTAAAATTAAAACATGATTACGAATTCCAACTTTTCCATCAGAACGTTTATATCCCATTATTTCCATAACTAATTCCTTCTTTCCTTTACATTAATTCATTTGTATAATCACGTGGAACGCTCTCTATATTTAAATGTGATACCCAATATCCTTCTGCAATATTATTGCAAGCCTTTCCAATGATTTCGCCATATTTAACAACCATTTCTCCTTTTTTTATAGGATTAATAGCTATTTTATGACAATAAGGAATATGTTCATTAGCTATAATACGTCTTATTTCATCATCTACTTTATAATAAACTATTTGTCCAACTTCTATATCACTAATACATGTAACAACATTATCTGTACTATCCATCATTAAAGCATTTACTCTCATGATTATTCATCCTTCCTTTATCTGTATTACGAAATTTTGTTTAGTATATTAAAAGTAGCTACTTATAAATCAATATTTCTAAAAGATATCCTGTTAATATTGATTTTAGCAATGGTGTTATATAAAATCAAATTAAGCATTTTTATATTTGTATAAATTAATTTTATATGTAAAGGATGATTCTTATGCAACAAGATATGTTATATGTATATGAAGTTTACCGTGAAGGGAGCTTTTCAAAGGCAGCTCAAAAATTATATGTATCACAACCTACATTGAGTATTTCTATAAAAAAAATAGAAGAACATCTAGGGATATCTCTATTTGAGAGGGGTACTAATCCTTTAAAATTAACCGAGGGTGGTTCTATATACATAGAAAAAATAAAAAAAATAATGAACATAGAAGAAGACTTATATTCTGAAATAAATGACTTATCTAATCTAAAGAGTGGACATATTCGTATTGGAGGAACTCAATATTTTAATTCATACATACTCCCATTAGCCCTTCAAAAATTTAATTTATTATATCCTGGAATAACTATAGAATTGAAAGAAGATAACTCTGCTAAAATATCGGATTTATTATTAGAAAGTTCTATCGATTTAATGTTTAGTTGCAATGAGATTAATGATAATGAATTTACTATTAAAAAAGTATTTAGAGATGAGTTAATTTTAGGTGTACCATATGGTTTTTCTATAAATAAACATTTATCTGAATTTGCTCTTTCTAAAGAAATGATAGTTAATGATTTTTATTTATCAGATAATTGCCCATGTGTTCCAATAGAAAAATTTAAAGATATTACCTTTCTTTTACTTACACAAGAAAATAATTTATATCACCGTGCTATTTCAATTTGTAATAATGCAGGCTTTAGTCCAATAATTAAAATGCATTTAGACCAATTAGTTACTGCTTTTAATTTATCTTGTGCTGGATTAGGGGCTACGTTTGTCAGTACGTTATTAGTAAAAAATAATTTAAATAGTAATAATTTGATTTATTATAAAATTTCTTCTCCATTAACAACAAGATATTTTAATGTAATAACGAAAAAGGATAAATATGTATCAAATATTGTAAAAAAATTCATAGATATAATAGTAAATTTATATGAGAATACCCCTAATTCTGGAGTTTAGTTAAATATTAATAATTTAGTTAGCTATAAAAAATTACCTTTTAAAGCAGAATTAAAATCTAAGTATTTAGATTTACTAATTAAATAATAATTGTTATTTTACAACAAAAATTTGGCAAAAATAGTTTATGTATTTATATACATAAACTATTTCTTTATTCAAATTAACCATTTGATGAATTGTTATTAATTTTGATAATCACATTTTTTACATTGTGGAAGAATATTTTCATTTTCTTCTTCATGATAAGCACCCGCCCATTGGCAGATGGTTTGTAATATTGGGATAATAGATCTCCCTTTACTTGATAAAGAATATTCTACTCTTGGGGGAATCTCATCAAATTGTTTTCTTTTAATTATCCCGTCTAAAATTAATTCTTTCAAAGAAGTTGCCAATACTGCATCAGTTATATTAGTCATTTCTTTTCTAATTTCGCTATATCTTAATATATCTTTTTTTGCTAAAACACATATAATACGAGATTTCCATTTTCCTCCGAATATAGAAAGTCCATATTCTAATGGACAACGTATATCTTTTTCTAATTTGTGTTCATACATAATATTATCACTCCTTTAATAACATAATTATAAAATTCAAACTATTTCATAACAAGTAACTATGAAATTTATTAGTAACTAATAAATTTATTTATATCTTTTTTTAGTAAAAATATTTCACTATACTTAAATCACAATCTTTGTTCAAAGATTTTATTTAAAAATATACTAATTATGTTAAATCTTAGGAGGAAATAAAAAATGATAATAAAGGCTTATTTAGAAATAACAATGAAAATAAAAGAAGCTAATCGAGGGGTTGCAGCTAAAGTGTATACAGATTATCGTGAACCATTCTTAAAAACTATAGATGGGGCTTTAACAAAAGATTTATTGATTCGTGATGAGGATGTTCAAGTTTTACATGGATTTGATAGTATAGAACATGCAAATGCTTACCTTAATAGCGATTTATTTAAGAATGATGTGTTTACAGGGCTTAAACCTCTTTGGGATGCAGAGCCATGTGTAAAAATATATACTGTAGCTTAATGATAGTTGCGTATACAATAAAAGCTAGATAGAATTAATACCTATCTAGCTTTTTATTATAGAGAAAAATGGTGTATACTCTTTCTATTTTCAATTAATTTAATGTTCCTTGTCCTTGATTTGAGCCTGTTGTAGTTGTATACGGCAAGTTATCAAATGAACTAATAGGAGCATTTTCAATGACCATGAATTTATACCCTTTATCTTTTAGAGCTTTTATAAGATAAGGAAGTGCTTCAACCGTATCTTTTTTAGTTGAAGAGTCATGCATTAATATTACAGGTTGATTTAAGTTATTTATATGATTCATAGCATTGTTTACTAATGTTTGAGTTGACATTTGTCCACCTGTTGTAGCATCGCCTGTTTCAGCATCCCAATCTATAGATGTTATATGTGCCTCATCAAGAGTCTTATTAAATAAAGATAAGTTAGGATCTTTATAATAACATCTAGACATATATCCACCAGGAAGTCTTAATACTCTTGCATCAAAATCTGAACCCAAAATGTTTTGTAAAATTTTATTTGTTTCATTTATCTCATTCATTGTGTTAGATATATTTAATACATTATTAGGATACAATTTTTTATAATCATGGCTATAAGAATGATTTGCTATAGCATTTCCTTGATAAATTTCATCTTTTACTACTTGTTGCATTTGAGGATTATTAGCTAGTTGACTTCCTAAGATAAAAAATGTAGCATGTACATCATTTTCCTTTAATATTTTTAATATTTCTTCTGAATTTTGACTTGGCCCATCATCAAATGTTAAAAATACTTCTTTTGTTTTAAGATTTGAATGCCCAGCTAATATTTGAGCAACTTGATTAGCAGGAACCGCATAACTTTTAGCGGATTCTATTATATTATTTCCTTGAATTATTTTGTTTTGATTGCTTGTAGTGCTTGTACTATTTATGTTTTTAGCACTATTAGAATTTGTTATGTTAGTGTTAACATTTTTTGGCAATTTTTTATTTGATGAATGTAAAAAACTATATGCTAAAAATCCTATTATAATAACTATAATTAATAAAAATATTCCCAAAAACAATCTACGAATCATAAACTTTTTCTTTTTATTCATTGTATACCCCCTAACTTTTAATCTATGTATTTAAATTTAATATTAAAACTTATTAAAGTATATTATACAAATTTATATAAAACTATATTATAATTGTATTATTAATAATTTATTAACAGTTTTTTAAATAAATATTTCTATAATTGTGTTTATTTTAGTTATAGAAAAAATAAATTAAAAGCAGTAATAGAAATACTTTCGCTACTGCTTATTTAACTGTTATAATAATTTATTTAAATTAATACTATTTTTTAGTTATTGTTTAATAATTCTTTAAGTTCTTTAAAATTTTTCTTTAACTCATCTTTAGAAAATGTTGTATCATCAAGTATCCATTTAGTTTTAACTATCTGCTTATTTTCACAATAAAAACCCTCAAGAGGTTTCTCTTCTATTATTTCAAATTTTTTATCAACTTCACTTTCACCATTTAATGAAGTATATGGCATATTAAGTTTAATTGATACATTACCTGACGTTATGGTTAAACAAAATAAACAGTAATAATTTTTTATTCTATCCACACTACATTCTTCACACTTATTTATTTCATAAAAATGGTGATAAAAAAATTGTATAAGTTTATATTCATTTTGACTTTCAAATATTTCTCTATGTTTATCGCAAAGAACTATATTTGAATAAGCATGTCTTATTTTTTTTGGTTTATAGAACTTAATATCAACTTGATTAGTTTTTAATAAAAGCTTTACTATTTTTAATTTTAATTCATAAAAACTCTTTATCATATTTATATATTTTTCTTTTTCTTTTATATCATCAGTTTGTTGAATTTTTTTATTTTTATAATATTCAGCACACTTACTTAACCAAAGAGCTGTTTTAGCTAAAGAAAGCACTAAATATCCTTCTATATCTTCATCTTTTTTTAATTGTATTATTCTGTTGTTGCATTTTTTTATAACTTTATATTTAGTCATAGTATCCTTCCTCATCATTTATTTTTATCTAACAATCCGTAGAAATATTCCAATTAATAATTATTCTCTAATCTCTTATAATCATATTGCGTTTGATTAAATATTGCAAGATTATAATGATTTAAGCAACAATTTAACATACAACTTCAGAAAAGATTTGTTTTCCGAAGTTGTATGTTAAACATAAGAAAATTTTATAAAACTAACTTTATTCAAATAAAATATTATTATGCTAAGTAAAAAAACAATAGATGAATTAGTTTAATTTATATTTTTAATTAATATTAATAGTAAATTGTTCTCCTACTTTTTTATAATCTTTATTTGCTTCTCCACTTTCCTTAGGGAATGGAACAGCATATGGAGTAAGAGTTAAAATTTTAGCCTTATCAGAAATTTGAGGATATGGTTTTAAGAGACCATTTTCATTGTTTTCATAGGATTGATAAAAAGTAACCTCATTCCCTAAATCATCCAATCCCCTTAACTCTAATTGATAATTTTCAGTTTTATTCTCTATAGAATAATAAATTTTTTGCCCAACATCATTGATTGTATATTTATTTAAGGTTATCTTTTGATTATTATTTAAGATAAAATCATGATTAATATTGTTTTCAATGGTATCAATAGATAGTTGCTCACCACTAGCTGTAAATTCAAAATTCCAAGGTCCTTTTATTTCTTTTGCACCATTTAACACATGTTTATGTTTCAATTTTATATCAAGAGTTCCTAAAGGTAATTCTTCATCTAATCGATATATCGTTACACTTTCAAAGGTATAATCGTCTATAGCTCTACCCGAACCACCTGCACCTGAAGCCAGTTTTCCATTTACATATAAATATCCAAAGGGATATATTCCACCTTCATCTAATTTAAAATCAGATTTTATTGTTGATGATACAATTACCTCATTATTATCAATAATTACTTCATTTAATTGAATTGTTACCCCATTTTTAGTTATTGAACTATTGATTAGAGTTTTATAATCATCTAAATTCTTATTTGTTGATAAATAATATCCTATATCAAACATTTTTAGTTGTATATCAGCTAATGCTTCACTACTTAAGCCAACTCCAAGAATCATAAAAGATGCAAAAGATGCAATTAAAGCAATTTTTCTTTTTTTATTTGTATTTTTATTAATAGATTTTTTAAAAGTCTTAATGAAGGTTTTATTTTCTAAATCATTGAAGTTTTCTCGACTTAATTCATTTATATCTATTGTAATATCATTAAGCATATCATATATATTTTTTCCCATATTCTACTCCCTACTTTCAATTAATTTAAATATATTTCTCATTTTTCTTCTACCTCTGGATAATCTGTTATAAATAACATCTTTTTTTAGACCAGTATCTAAACTTATATCCTCTATTTCTTTTTCCTCAATATAAAGTTTAATAAAAATCTCCCTATCTTCTTTTTTTAAGCAATTTAATAAATCATTTAAATCTTTTGAGATTTCTTTTGAAATTATATCTTCAATAACTAAATCATGAGTCCTAAGGTTTAAATCATCAATATTCTCATGCTTAATATGTTTTAAGTATTTTCTTTTATAATCAATGCATTTATATTTAGAAACCCCAGCTAACCAATTTTTAAAATCTCCTCGTTCTTCATCAAAACTATTTATATTATTCCAAACCGCCAAGAGTATATCATTTATACAGTCATCCTCATAATTACTTAAATTATATAAATGCTTGCTTATTGTAGCTTTAATGATCCATCCATAATGTTTTAAAACATATTCTAAGGCATCTTGATTTCTCTTTTTTAGTTCAGCAATAAAATTCTCATCAGAAATTTTCATTTTTACCCCTTTTCTAAACAAGCTTGTTTTTATTTTTGTATCATACACTTAATAATTCGATTAAATAAAATAAATTCTATCAAAAATAATAAAATATTATTTTAAAGAAATATTTTATTGTATTGATGTTTATATATTAAACTTTAAAAGCAAAAAGATTATATAGCATACTACTTCATGCATATTAAGATATGGAAATGTTTGCAAAAAAAAGATGCTATGAAAAAATAATAAAATATCTTTTAAAAAATTATAAGATAATAGATTTTAATTAATCTATTATCTTATAAAAATAGTCAATACAATATAAAAGTAAATTAAAATTTAATTTTATCAAAAGATGTTTTTTTATCTTCGTCTGTAATTTGACGAATTACCTTGCAAGGATTTCCAACAGCTACAGAATTACTTGGTATATCCTTCACCACTACACTTCCACCACCTATTACAACATTATTACCAATAGTAACACCAGGCATAACTTGAACACCTGCACCAATCCAAACATTATTTCCAACAGTTATAGGATACGCATATTCTAAGCCTTTGTTTCTGCGTTCAGAATCTATTGGATGTCCAGCTGTATAAAATCCACAGTTAGGAGCAATAAAAACATTATCTCCAAATGTAACTTTACCACCATCTAAAATCACAGTATTATGATTAGCAAAGAAATTTTTACCAATGGAAATATTATATCCATAATCACACCAAAAGGGAGCAACTATACAAAATTGTTCTTTTGTACTTCCAAAGAAATTTTTTAATAGTTTTATTTGATCTTTAGTATCTGATGGATGAAGCCGATTAAAATCATAACATACATCCTTTGCTCTTTTACGTTCTTCTAATAATTCATCATCATAATTTGCATCATATAGCATTTGTCTTTGCATTTTTTCCTTTTCAGTCATTATTATCCCCCATATTTTCATTAAATTTAGTTAATTGTTTTAAAACTAGTTTATTTAATTATACAAAATTTTCCTTGAAAGTTCATATATTTATTTTGATAGGTTTTCACACTCTTTCAATCTATCCAATTATAATTTATTTAATAAACTGTTCACTAATGCAACTAAAAAGCTTATCAAACCTATTAAAATTATTAATCGAAATACTAATTGATTAAATTTTTTTATATTGATTTTAAATGATAATAGTGTTATTATTTAAATATCTCTATAAGTATTAATATCCAACCTATTAGAGATATTAACGCTATTACGAGCTTTTCAAGTAGTTTAACTATTTTGATAAGCTCTTTTCATTAACTAGCCTTTTTACCCCAAATTTGTAATTTTATAATAAATCATTGCATAACTCAATGATTTTTATTAAGTTTTTTATAATTTTTATTCGACAAGTTTAATAATTTAACGTATTTGATACTAGCAACATACTTTACATTTTATAATTGTATATATAGTTGTAATATTGGTTATCAAAATAACTTGAAAGTTTGTTTAACACTTTTATAATGTAGTTATTTAAACTATAAACAAATTTATTTTAATATTTTTATATTAAATATTTAATAAAAAGGTGGAGATATTATATTTTTAAGAAGAAATTCTGAAGCCACAAATATTACACAACAAAATTTATATACAAATATAGAAAAAGCATTAAATAAACACGGTTTAAATGTTTCTGAAAAGGAAATAAAAGGAGTAAGTGATAATGCAAGCTTTGAGAACGAAGGTATAGCTAATATTTGTTTAATAGAAGAAAATGTTAAAGAAATTATTCATTCTGTCAGTGATACTATAGATGTTATAAATTTTGATAACTTAAACTCAATAAGTAATTCTATTTATTACTTTTTGAAAAATTATATCATTTTATCATAATCAAAGTAAAAAGACTCAAATGGAGTAACGTGGTATAAAGTTAGTTCAGAAAATGGAGCTGTAGTAGGATGGATTAGCTATCAAGTATGTTGATTAGGTTAATATTATAAATATACTTAATTTAAAGATAATATTGACTATATGTTTTTAACTTGTTATCATACTCAGGAGTACAGTTTACACGTGATATGTTTAATTCTTTAAAGGATATATCTATGTTTATTTCTATTATTTATGTAATAAAAAATAAAATATCTGAAGATTTTAAATATGAATTTGTAAAATCACCATCTATAAACGTAATTATACTACCAATAATAGTTAGTTTTATCTCAGAAGTTATTACCACCTTTTCAAGAATGATTCCTGCATTTTATGGATATAATGTGATAGGAATAGGTTCAAATCAAGCACTAGTGAAATACAATTCTTTTACATTATCATTGTTTATTTTTTGTGGATTAATTCCAGCAATAATTGAAGAGACCTTTTTTAGATTTTTTTCATATATTTATCTAAAGAAATTTTTAAAATTTATTGTTGAAAATAGAAGTTTGATTTTTATTAAAAACATATCAAACAATATATACACAAAAATGTTTATAAATAAAAAGTTTAGTTATAATTTAATATGGATTTTAATAATTTCCACTATATTTGCAATGGCTCATGGACCTAATATATATAATTTTTATCTATATTTTATACCGGGTGTAATATTTGGAGTATTTTATTTTAAATATGGTTTATTATCAGCTATATTAGCTCATGCATTTGGTAATTATTTTTCTCCTCCAGTAATGGATTTAATAATATATATAATTAATATGTTTGTAAAATAGATTTGTATAATTTCATAGTTATACTCTTTTTGTGATTTTCATATAATTTAACCAATATGCGTTAAGGGGGAGATTGTAATGGAGTGTAACTATGTTCCTATATTAAAATGGAAACAAGGAGAAAAAAATGCATTATCTTATCTATCAGATAGTGTTAAGGATAGAATAGTACCACTAATAGAAATTGTTTCTTTTAATAATAAGAATAATAAGAAGCAAAAAAATTATTGGGATAATAGACCTTTTTATCTATATATTAATAATGAATTACATGGGAATAATTTAAAAAAATTTAATAAAATCAAGAATGAGTATAATAATAATTATACTATACCAGTTATAACAAATAAAAATACAGATGAAATAATTAATAACTTTATCTATACTAGTAATAATGGGTTTGCTATTAGAATAAATAAGTTAGAGTTTAAAGAGATAGATAACATAATTTATCGTGTTAATAATTTAGATTATAATATGGAAATAGATTTAATATTAGATTTATTTAATATTTCTAGTGCAGATTTAGATGTGGAAAATATATTTTATTTATCTAATATTATAAACAAGTTATATAATTCTATTAAATTTAGGCGAATAATAATAGCATCTACAGCTATACCTAATTCAATGAGTGAATATGAGAAACATAAAATAATACAAATTGAAAGATATGAAATTAAGTTATTTGAAAAGTTATCGAAAAAAGTATATCCTAAATTAGTTTTTGCTGATTATTGTACAAAATATTATAAATATATGGAGTATAATCATTTTGTGCATAAATATTTTAACATAAAATATACAACTAATGATTATTATTTGTTAGTTAAAGGCGAGTTAGATAAAAAAGGCTTTGAAAAGGAAAATATATCTTTTTTATGTAAATTACTTACGTTAGATGGTAGATATTGTGGGGAAAATTATTCTTTTGGAGATAAGTATATTTATGATAGATCTGGCAGTGATTTAAGTTTAGGTTATGGAAATGCTACTACATGGATAACAAATTGTATTAATCATCATATAACTTTTACAAGTAATAATATATAGAAATATTATTAAATAAAAAAGTAAGCAGTAATAGAAATTAATCTACTACTGCTTTTACTAAGTTTAGTACTATTACAAAGATTTCAGCTAAACTATAATACCATAAATTTTGTTAAAATGTAAGTTTTATTATGGTATATAAACCCTATTATAAAAATTCTCTATAAAATTATTTCCAACTGGTAGATCTTCTTCCCTAACAAAATACTGCATGTTTCCATTATCTCCAAGACATTTAACACTAAGCTTATAGGTTTGTACATTAACATTTTATCCTGTAGTTTCTGCATCCAGGGTATTTAATGTAACTAAACAATTATAGTAAGTTATAAATTCTCTATTACCAAAATTATCTGTTCTAATTAAGCTTACAGCACATCTGCTACTTTTATTATCTTTTCTTATAATATAGCCACCGTTAGCGTCTATTGTAGCTCCTTGCAACCTTGCTAAAGCTGTAGTATTAATACTGTAAATTTCTAGTTCTAGATCTATATCTTCTATTTTGTCATTAACCGCAATTTTTCTTGTTGCAGTACTTATGTATTCTGTTTTTCTGTTTACACTTGCAACTGCTGTTTTAGCTGTATCAAATATGTAGTTTTCTCCATAAGTATTACCTTCTTTAAAAGCTATTAAAACATCTTCTAGCCCTGTTATTATCTTTATATCGCTCATAATTTATTCCTTTCTATTTTTATATTACCCCAGCACGTCTAAGCTGTTGTTTTTGCCTATATGCCATTGTTTCCATACCAGATTTAAAGTCAAATTCGCTCTTAGCAGTAACATTCATGTTATTATTAAATGTTACATTACCAGCTTTACTGTTGTTATTAATTAAAGCAGATTTCATTTCTGCACTTAACCCTCTTATTGCATCTTTTACAGCACCAGAAACTTGGCTAGCTACTTCGCTTTTAACACTAGCTTGCATGGATTTTACAGAGTTTACGTGGTTGGTAATCTTAGTACCCTTAGGTACATAAGCCATACCGTCGCTTAGATTTACTACAGACCTACTATTATTTTCCCATAGCTCCCAACCATTTTCGTTTACATTTGCAAAACCTTCTTTGGCACTGCCAAAGCTGTAGTTGTAGTACCAAGTGCTGTATTTGTTGCCATACTTGCAACCTGTGCAGTACCAAATTTACTTGCTAAACTTCCAACAGCTTCTATTGCTTTACCTAACCCACTTGTTAAGTTTATTAGAACAGAAGATAAAGCGTTCCCAGATTTGCTACCCTTAATTCCACGGTTGGCTAATACCCCTAACCAAGCAGAGGATTCTTCTATGGGTACATTTAAGTTTTTAAGTGTACCACCTACCCCAATGTAAGCTTCCATCAGGTCGCCAGCGGTGGTATTACTACTTCTTTGTGCTTGTGCCACAATATCTAAATATCTACCTAAATTTTTAGTTTCTATGCCCATCGCACTCATGCTATCTGTTGTTAAATCAGAAGCTCTGGCAAGATCTAAATTTGTCGCTTCGCTAAGTCTTAATATTGGCTCTGTTCCTTCTAAAATCTGCTGTACATTCCAACCAGCTAAAGCATGGTACTCCATTGCTTTTGCACTTTCTGTTGCATTTTTAGAAGTTGTAGCACCTAATTCTTTAGCTTTATCGGAAAGCTTTTCTAGATCCTTTCCTGTTGCACCAGAGATTGCACTAACCTGTGCCATGCCTTGTTCAAAATCCATGGCAACTTTTGTACTATACCCAGCAAAAGCAATCATAGGTGCAGACATAGCCATTAAACTTGTACCAACTTACCTCATTCCATGTCATAATAATTCCCTACTATATTTATATACTATAATTATATTACTATTAGAAAACCTACTCAATCTATTTAAAACCTCCTACCATGAACTTCTTGGTGACATTTTCTACATAACACTTGCAATTCTGAATCTAATTCTTTTGTAAAATGCTCATATGAAAGATGATGAACATGTAAATTTCTTTTAGCTCCACATTTAGCACATTGATAATTACCAAGCATAAGCGCTCTAGCACGTCTTCTACGCCATTTTGAACTATGTATATAGTTTTCATACCTTTCCCTTCTTGTAGGTTTATATGGAGGTGTTTTAAGTCCTATAATTATAGCTATAATTACTAATACCAATATTACCATTAGAAAAGCTATAGCTACTACCCAATCATTAATCATTTTTTATCCTCATTTTTCCATGTTTTTCGTTAGTTTATGCTCTTCTAATATTTTTATACAAACATATACAAAATATTAATATTCACTTACACTACTAAAAAAGGTTATAATAAAGTATCAAATTTAATAATAAACGAGGTGAATTTTATGCCAGTTATAAGTAGATTTTTTGGAATAGTAATAAAAATGTACCCTAATGATCATTTGCCACCTCATTTTCATGCGATATATGGTGAATATGTTGGTGTTATAGACATTAATACTTTGGACATGATTGAAGGTGATTTATCTAATAGAGCATTAAAATTAGTTAAGGAATGGGCTAGTAAACACCAGCAAAGTTTAATGAATATGTGGAATACCAAAGAATTTATAAAATTGGAGGGATTAGAATAGTTATGAGCAACTTCATTAGTAATAAAATAAAAGAAATAAAAATTGATAGTGATGATTATTTACTTATTGTACTTTTTGCTAATGGAATAACTAAAATTGTTGATTTTAAAGAAAAGCTTAAAGATGACATGTATTCAGATTTAAAAAACAAAGTATTATTTGCACAAGCTAAAGTAGATGCAGGAGGATATGGGGTTAGTTGGAACGACGATATTGATATAAGTGAATATGAACTTTGGAATATAGGAACTTTAAAAAACTAATAAAAAAAGAAGATTTTCTTTTATTTTTAAGAAGATCTCCTTTACATACCCACCATAGCTATTCTTATAAACCCCTCATTTTATTTTTTTATGATTGATGAATAATTTAACTATGTTTAAGCTAAGAAATAATAAATTAAAAATCCTAAGATTGAAATACTTATAAAGATTTCATACATAGTTAACTTAATATTTTCTAGTCTTAATAATTGAATTGTACTTAACCCAAAATTTGGTTTACTTTTTCTTTTCTTTTTCTTGCCAAACTTTAATTTATAAAGTGCTAAATTTACTGTATAAAAAATTAAAACTTTGGCAAACATTAATAATATAATTATAAATATAGCTTTTAAAATAGTGAGTTCGAAGGAGCTATAACTAAAATTATACATTGTACATCATCCTTTCATTTTATCAATTTAACTTCTTTTGTATGAAGGGTATGTACTTAAAAAAGAGTGAGTGTAAGACTGAGTAGTTGGTTTTTATACCCACTCTTTTTATGCTTTAAAAGCTTGATTTTAGTTATATTTGAGCTTTTGGATAAAGAGGGAGGGAGCGTAGCGAGTGACCGATAAAGGCGCTGATTTTCCACAAAATGTATTTTGTTCTCTTAGTTTGTCTTTATTTATATATTATATATTTATTATGAATTTTTTAAGTGGAAGAACTCTTGCTGAAAATTTAGGTAAAATTCTAAACTTAGGTACGCTATCTCTAAGAATAAATAGATTAAAATCTTCCTGTTGATATAATTTATTGTAAAGTGTTATCTTAGAATCTCCAGTAAAATGTGTTAAATCCACTTCTACATAAGATTTATATGTGCTATTTTGATAGGTATATTCTATATAAAGGTCGGGAATAACCATTCCATTTAAACATCGTGGAGTTAGCTTAAAATTATTAATTATACTACCCTGTGCTACTAATTGTGATACAAAATCATTACGGATAGTATCATGTTCTGATATTTCCTTAAACTCCTTGAAAGTATAAGCTAAGGCTGTTTTATTATACTTATAACTCTTTAAAACACCTTGTTCCTCTAATTCTTTTAACCTTCTTCTAGCATTATTATTATTATGATAGAACATTATTTCAGCCTGTTTAACAGTTATACTCTTAAAATCTTCTATAAACTTTAATATTTGTTTATCATATTTGCCATTGGTTCTTACTTTAGGAACTATTACTTTTTCTTCTTTTGGCGATAAATCTGTTGCAATTTCTAAATTATCTTGAAGGATAACTCCACCCTTTTTAACATAAATAGTACTTGGAGGTAATACAGTTACATTTTCTCTTTCCTTTTTAGTATTAATAGTATTGTTTTCTTTATCTTTAATTAAATCTCCTGGAAGCCTTATTTCTTGTACACAATCCTTTAATAATTTAAAATCTTCATCTAGCTTAGGAGCAACTATAAAATTATAACCATCTTGTCCATCATAGATAGCTTCTCTAAATCCTAAATCTTTTGCATCTTCAGTACCAACTGCTATTTTACTATCATTACCTGATTTTAATTTAAATGTTAAAACACTTAGCTGACTTCTTATAGTAGTATCAACGTTAGCAACTGTAGGTCTTTGAAGTACACTAAGTAAATGTATTCCAACACTTCTTCCAGCTTTACAAATTCTATTTATATAATCTTCACAATCCTGTTTTAATTCCTTAATTTCTTTTTTATCATTATCACTGCTTCTAAAAAAACTAAATTCTTCTAAGATTAAATAAATTCTATTGTGCTTCCTGGCATTATATTTGTTATATTGAGCTATATTTCTACAATTAGCTTTTTCATATGTTAGTGCCCTTCTATCTGCTATACCTATTAATCTTTCCAACATTACTTTAGTTTCCTCTAAACTATTAGCCATTATTTTTACATTCTTGCAATCCTTGAAAAGACTTGTTTCTCTATTTACAATTTGTGCAAACCATAATTCAAATTTGTTATCTTTATTTGCTAAGAGATTAGTTATAGCCATAAATAAAGCTGTAGTCTTTCCAGTACCAGTCATTCCACAAAATAAGTTATGTGGATTTTTATTTATATCTATTAAAAATGGCTTTCCATCTGCTTTATAGCCTAAAAATAATTTATCACATGGACATTCTACAGGCTTAAAATCTAGATTAGGTTTACTAGTTATAATATTTATATTTATAAACTTATTAAAATTCCCATGATCTAATTGTATTACTGCACCTAAACTATCCTCTAAAACAGGCTTTATATCCTCCAATTGTTTAAAACTTAAACCACTTGGAATAATACATTTAGCAGTATAATTATCGCCTATTTTTCTTATCTTAGTTAACCTAAATGTTTGCCCATCTTTATTACAGATATTTTTATTTATTTTTTTTAACGCTCTATCCCATTCTTGTCCAACTGAATTAGTAAATTTAAAAGCTGTAGATGCTAAAGTTACTGCAAGTGTTCCAGTACCTGCAACAAGTCCAAAATTTAAAATATTATGTGCTAAGCTATAATCAAACATTTAAATTACTCTTTTTTAATTGCTTTCTCATATCTTCCTCTATTAAATCTTTAACATAATCAGAAAAATTTCTTTTTGCTTTTACATGAAGAAATAATTCTAATTCACTTTCTTTAAAACTTATTGTTATTCTGTGTTTAGTTGTCATTTTTTTATACTCCTTTAAAATCTTTTATAATAATATATATTCTAAAAAAGTATAAAATATACCAACTTTTTATAAATATTTATAAAGTTTTATAACCTCTATTCCCAATCATCATCAGAAGTATCCCAACCCAAAAGCTGTGCTTCTAATTTATCATAGTCATATTCTCTTTGTGTAAAGTTAGCAAAAGTAGATGTAGCAAGATTCCTTTTAGTTTCATAAGCATTTTTATATTTTAATTTGTTAGTAGCAATTGTTCTAGCAGTAGATTTTCTTTTAACTTCAAAAAAAGCAATAACATCATCAACTACTACTTCTAGGTATTTATCCATATTAAATCTTGTAACATCTAATTTTTTAAAAAGCTTTCCTCTGATTCTATCCACCATTTTTTCTATTGTAATAGCATTAAACTTTTTCTTGCTGATTAATTTCTTTCTAGCTATAGCAACTAACTCGATTGGAGCAACTGTATCTTTATTGTTTCTTTCACATGCTTTTTTATAAGCTAAAGAATTTTTATAATTAATTTTAGAAACATCATTAGATGTATTATCAGTAATAGTAATATAATTATTTTTAATATTTTGTATTTGAGTATTTTCTAAATCATTCTCTAAGCTAGTAATTTCAATACTTTCAATGGTATTTTTATTTGTCACTTCTTCTGTCACTTTATTTGGTGCTTCTAAAAATTTCCTTGCATGATAAACATTAATTTTACCTATCTTTTCAATAAAGATAAGTTTTGCATTTTCTAATTTATAAATAATCTTTTTGAAGTTTGAAATAGACTTAATTTCTTTATGGTATCTCTTATACATGTTCCAGATATCTTTAATAGATTTTCTAAGACCTTGCTTTAGATTTGCTCCATGTTTTATAAGATAAGCTAAAACACTCATCATGTTTGATTTAGTGCTGTTAAAGATTTTATAGTTATCTCTTAAATCATTTATAGTAGTTATTTCCTTTACAGTAAGATTAGTTGTATATTTTTTCTTAGTTATTTTTATCATATTATTTATCCACCTTTCTTTTTGGATAAATAAAAAGTTCTAACCCCTATAATAACTATAAAGATTAGAACTCTAAAACTTTTATAAACTTTTAAGCAACTTTACTAAGTAATTTAACAAAATTATTGCCAAAAAAGAATATATATTATATAATTAACTTAAACAAAAACTAAAGATTAGTTTTTTTGAGTAAGTTAATTAAAAGTTTCGTTGACTCTGAACTTTATAGATATCCGTTTCATATCTATAACTTAATTTATAAAATGTTTACCAGACATTTTATAAACGGGTTAATGGAACTTTTTATTTATTTATGTAAAATCTCTTAAATATTCAAAATTTATAATTTAATTATAACATCTTATGCAAAGAGTTACAAGAATTATGTATATATTTAGACAAAAAAAGCTAGGTAAGTTACCTAGCTTTTTTAAATCTATTGTTTTAAATCAGGATGCATAAACACGTTTTCGCTTAAAGCGATTAAATTATCAGTCGTTATGTTATCCCAATTTATCTTTTCTACAGTTTCTTTACTCATATCAAAACTTAAAACTTTTCCATCTTCTTCATTGCCATACATATCAACCAATGGAAAATTAAAAACAAATTGATAAGATGTTATTTTATCTCCTGCAACTGCGTAAACAGATTTGATTATATCCTTTGCATTTAAATATGCTCCTTTAAGCATAAAATTTTTACTTAAATTATCATTCATTTTAAGAATAAATACTACTGGTTGAGAGTCACCAACCATTTCAACATAATTTATTTTTTCAAGATTTTTTATTGTTGTAGGGATTGCATCTTCAATAAGTTCCTTAGTGGTCTTTTCAGTTTGAATTGTATCTTTGTTTAAATCTGTAGTCATTTCTGGTGTAGCAGTGTTTGAATTAGTTGAACTACTGGATTTAGTGTTGGAAGAATTAAAGATAGAAATTAAGAAAATAAGAGCACATATTCCAGTGATAATTCCTCTAGATACTTTATTAAATTTTTTATATTTAAACATAAGAAATAATCCTACTGGAAAAAAAAATATTAGCATAAATACAGTAAACCACGTAGCTTTTAAAATATTATTTTCACTTGATTTGATTTCATTCATATATAATATCCCCCTTTTATAATATGGATATTATATCAATTAATTCAATATTATTCAAACTAACAGATATTTAGGAATTGATTTCTTATCAAATGATATGATATAGTAAATATACACTATAACTTATTTAAGTTCTTTAAAACGATTCTACTAAAAATAACTAGATTTTCTAGTTATTTTTTTTATTTTCCTTGATTATAAAGTATCATTTAAACTATTTTATTAAATGTTTAATATAAAAATATCAAAGTAAATTTGTTTGTAGTTTAAATGACTGTTAATTAAAAGTGTTAATTAAACTATAGTTTAAATTAGATTTTAATCACATAATATAATTTTTATGTTTACAAATATTTTATTTGTTATTTTTTAGAATTAATACTATAATTTATATTAAATTATATATAAAGGATTTAATTGGATAAAGGTGAATAAATGAGAAGAAGTAATAAAACAAGAAGATTTAATACTGGCAAAAGTATAGTCTTATTAATATTGATATTAGTTTTATTTCTATTAATAACAGGTATATTAATAATAGGTATTGATAAAATTCAAGGAAATGATCATGAGGAATATATGAAAAATTATGACCACGATGTTATGAGGTTTGATTTATATTTAAATCAAGGACAGTATGAGTTTATACCAAATGAAAATTTTTGGAATAGGGTTCATTTATATGATGATGAAAAGAATGAGATTGATAAGCAATCAATAATTATTTCCCTACAGGATTCTAATTTAAAATTTTCAGAATATGTTTTAACAAAAAATGCAGAATATATGAAGGTTAATATAAATGATATAAATGGATGGATTAAGTGGACAATCCCTACTTTAGATGAAGATAGCAAAGTTTTTATTAGAAGTTTTATTTCTAAATCAGATAATGATAATTCCATAGAAGTTTTTCCTTTTAATGATGATAATTTTATATTGATATATACTAGCGAAGGTGCAAAAATATTAGATTTAAATAATAAAAAAATCAATTGGTCTGGCGGAGGATATTACGAAAGTGTAAAGGTAGATATATATTCAGATACTATAAGTTGTAAAGGGGATCTTAGCTCTAAAACATATTATTTTAATAAGTATGGAGAGGAACTTGATAAAAATTTAAAAGTAATTGATACTAATGTCATAAATTAATTGTGAATATAGAAATATTGATATAATTTAAATATATATTAGTTTAGAATGAATAATTAATTATATTTAATAAATATTTCTTATATAATTTTACAAAAGGTGATATAACCACAACAAAGGAATTATGGATAATTATAGAATAATATTTTTTAACTACGTTTTATAAAATGTAAGTAACAACACTTAATTTATAAAGTGTTTAAAGGAAAAAAGTTTTTGATATTTTGGTATATAATGTAAATTAAATCGTGTATTTATAGGAAAAAGGATTAGCTCATTGCAAGTGCATTCTATAAAGAGTAATATTTTCTGTATTTAGACAAAGCTAATCTTTAGAATATACAAAATAAAATACATTGCCGTTTAGTATATTTAATACGATTTTTAATTATTATTTTATTATTTGATAACCTTTAATTATAAATTTTAAATAGGTTATGTAAATTATCTGAAAATTTATTTTGAAAATTCAGATAATTATATTGAAAATAAATATATATAGTAATAAAATATAAATTATTACTATATATTAAAGGATGTGTTACACTGAATATCAAATTTAAATTAACTTTAGATGATTATATTAATTTAAATAAATATATAAATAGACATTGTAAAAATTCAATTATAAGTATATCTATTGATATTTTTTTAATCGTTACAATTATATTATTGCTTTTAAAATTTTTTTATACTTATAATCTTTTTTTGGCAATAATATTTATTTTTTTATGTTTGATTATATTATGTTTTGTGTATTTCAATAAAAAATTCAAATTTAATTTAACTGTAAAAGAGGAATTTTATAATAACGATTACAACAAAAATAATATTATAGTTTTTATTTCTAATAATTCTTTAAAATTTAAATATGATTGTATTGACTCTTTTGAAATGCGTTTAGATTTCACCGAAATAAGCAAAATAACTACAGATAAAAATTATTTATATGTCTTTAATAATAATTATATATTTTCATTTATCCCGTTAAAATATATATCTCAGCAGCAATTAAACATGTTATTTAATATAGTTCAATAATCTTAAGTAGGAGGGGCATTAATGGAACTAAGGTATACTTTATCATTAGATGATTATGTAAATTTAAATAAATATTCTCCTCAAAAAAAGAAAAATGATTTAAAAATATTACTTACATTATTTATATTTTTTTTCTTTATTACTATTCTAGGATATTTGGTGAATTTTTCTCTGGGAAATAAATGTGCTATATTATCTATTATTTTTTATATAACCATTATTATATTTAAGAATCTCATATTAAAAACAGCTATAAAGAAAAAAATTTTAACTTTTCCTTATATGTTAGATGACATTATTCTTAAATTTAATAATGATTCAATTATTTTTAAATATGATTGTGATTATGTTGCTCCAATAAAATTTAATCTTAATATTATAAGTGAAATACATGAATGTGAAGATTATTTATATGTATTTAGCAATAAAAATAATATACTATTTTTTATACCATTAAAATTTTTATCTGAAGACGATAAAAATAAATTTTTAAATTTATTTTAGCAAAAATTAAATATCAAACACACTGTATCCTCATCTTTTAATTCATCCATACTCATTTTTTTAAATAATAAAAATCAAAAGGAGGTTCTTTATGGTATTATTTAGTATAATATCAGAAGAGCAAATTCAAGCACAAAAAGAATTAAAAATAAAAGAATTTTTAATTGATTATACTTTTATTTTAAATAGAAATTCAGTATTTAGAAAGGAAGCATTATTTGAATTGAAATCAATGTTAATAGAAAATGAAAAAGTTGAGTATTTAACCTTTACTAGGTCTTTATTTGTAATTTTAACCAATCATAACTTTATGAATCCTTTGATATAATCAATGTTTTTGCTTTATCTGTTACTATTTCCCCCTAATTTGAGTTTTTATAATTATACCATATTTGTAATTACGAGTAAATAATTAAACATTTGGACTATATGAAAAAGTAATGAAATAATAGAGGTAGTCCAAATAAGTTAAAAGAATATATTATAATTTGCATATAATCATCTTTAAATTATAATTTATATATAGTAAATAAAAACAAACTTACTAAAACAAAAAATAAAGTAAAGGTGGTGTATTATAAAAAAATGAAATTTAATCAATTATTTAAAGAAATATCTCCAAATGAAATATGTGACAATATGTTTACAATGGTCGAGAATGATTTTTTTGTTGTTACAGCTGGTAAAAAAGAGCATTATAATTCGATGATAGGGAGTGGAGGAGGATTTGGAACTCTCTTCAAAAAGCCAACTACATGGTGTATATTTAAAGCTGATAGATATACTCTTGAAATTATTGAAAAAGAACATACATATACACTTTCTTATTTTTCAGATGAATATAAAAAAGAAGCACTTCTTTTAGGCAACGAATCTGGAAAATATAGTGATAAAATGAAAAAGACTAAATTAAGAAGTATTGAAATGCCTGATAAGGATATATCTTTTCAAGAAGCTAAACTAATTATTCAATGTAAATTAACACAAATTACTACACCAAATCCAAAAAATTTTTATGCAGATGAAGCTAAAAAGTATATAGAAGAAGCCTATAAAGATTCAACAAATTATAGAAAATTTGTTTTTGGTGAAATAACTCATGTTTGGATAAAAAATAATTAAATTTTATAAATTTGCAATTAATAAGTATTACAATTATTAATTGCATTTAATATGTATTTTAAAGCTAATATAGGTTTAGTAGAGAAGTTTTTGCATTTAGTAATGTTGTTAAAAAGTATAATACATTTAAGGAAATAATATAACAAAAATATTACTTAATATAAAATAAATAAGTAATAAATAAGTAACATATTTATTACTTATTATATAAATTATTTATTTCTCTTACCTTTTCCTTTATTTCTTGTATTATAACTATTAACTAACTTTTTATCTATCTCAATATCTTTTAATAAATTTGAGAGTAGATCCTCAAATAATTTACTCATACTTATACCATTGGTTTCAGCAATAGTTTTTAACTTATCTACATATTCAGAGGGTAGATGAATACCTATTTGCTCCTTTTTAGTTTTTTTTGTATTTGGTATTAAGTCCATTATATTAATATTTTTTGTAGTAGGTTTCTTTATATCCTTTATCACTAATTCATCATCGTCAAACAAATCAAATTTACTCATTTTATAAAATCTCCTTTTCTTTAAGTTCATCTATTAAGTTGGAAAAATCTAATTTAAACTTATTAGACTGCTTTTTCTCTTTTAAAAAATCTAAAACGCTAAGTTTATATAATACAGATTTTTCTACTAAAGTAGTTTTTCTAATTTTAGAATGTAGAAGCAATTTATTAATATCAGTAAATTTGTTTAAATAATTATCAAATATAGACAAAACTTCTTTCTTTCCAGTTTCAACTTTAGTTAAAAGTAAGTGAATATCAGCTTGATTATCTAATCCAATATCCTCTAAATCTTTTATATATAATTGCTTAAATAAAACAGCACCTCTTATTGATGCAATATCTCCATGGGCTACTGGTATTATAATTGAATCTGTTGCAATTAAAAAGTTTTTAGATGTTAATGTATAACTTGGAGCTAAATCAATAAATATATAATCATATTTATTAAATGTATGCTTATTTTTTGCAAACCATCTTCCAAAGAAAGTTTCACGAGATGTTTTAGTTGTAAGACTTTCATCTAATGTGCATAAAGTTAAATCAGATGGAATTAGGTCTATATTTTTATATTTAGAATTAGGCGACTTAATAATAAGTTCATCTGCAGATAAATTGTTATTTACTACATCAAGTAAAGTTTTATCTTCGTGAGAGGTTTTATATATAAATTGAGTTAGATTTGCTTGTAAATCAGCATCAATTAATAATATTTTTAAATTTGGATTACTACTTGCTAATTGATAAGCAGTAAGCAGAGTTGTTGTTGTTTTACCAATTCCACCTTTTATATTAAAAAAAGAAATTACTTTAGTTGTTTTCATAGTGTGTACCCCTTTCTTATATTAATTTTTATTATATAATAACAAATAAATAACATCAATTAATATTAATAAGTTATAAATATGTTACATAAATATAACTTATTAATATTAAAAAAGTAGAATATATGTAACTATTAATTATTAATTAGATGTTAAAACTTAAATAATAAAAAAAGTAGAAACTAACGCTATGAGGATACACATATATGGTTCTAACTTGAAAACTAAGGTATCATTTTAAATAATTCTTTACTTAGATTAAATGAGTTTTAGCAATCTATTGGTACTTGTATCTCTGAAATAAACTCATCTTCATTACCAGTTTCATGTATATTTATCCTACAAATTTTTATAATATCTCCTGCTATCTTATAATTATTTTTTTTATAAAATCAATAATGTTATTTATATATATTGGTTCTTTATCATAACTTCCTTTATATGTATAAGTTATATAGTTATTTTTATTTAACTGCATATCATAAGGTTCATCATTTTTAACTATGTAAAAAGCATCTTTATATGAAATTTCATTACTTTCTAATATTTTTTCAGTATTATAAGTAACTCCTATTTTATTATTACCCAATATATAAAATAAACTTCTATACTCTTGTTGCAGCTTTTTAATAATACAACTTACCTCGTTTATATCATCAATATCTAACTTTAGAAGTCCTCTTTCTTTTATAGGGACAACTTGTATTTTATTAAACTCTAAATTATTATCTATTTTTTTGATGGTATTTAATCTTTCTTTTATATTATCCTTATTTTGGGTTAATTTTTCTATTTCATTATCTATTATTTTCATTTCTTCTTTTAATATTTTCTTGGTGGATTCTAAATTTCTATCCACTAAATATTCTTTAATTCTTTTCATTGGGATATTTAATTCCCTAAGCTCTTTTATAAGATTAAGTTCCCATGCATTGCTTATATCGTAAAGCCTATACCCGTTACTATCTCTAATAGGTTTTATAATTCCTAACTCTTCATAATAAATTAAGGAATCTTTTCCTATATCATAGATTTTAGACATTTCTCCTATCTTATAATACTTTTTCATAATATCCCTCCTAAAAAACTATTGACTCTAGTATTATACTATAGTTTATATTTTTATTAATGTAACTTAAGTAATTAAAATACTATAAAATTTTTATATAAAAAAGGAGTTTAAGTAATGAAAAATGATTTATTAGAAAAGGGAGCAATAGTACAAAGAGATAGGGAAACGTATGCTTTAGTTCCACATTTTGTTGCTGGATTAATTACACCAGAACAATTAAGAAAATTAGCTGATGTTGCTGAAAAATATAATGCAAAAGCTATAAAAATAACAGCAGCTCAACGTATGGCTATAGTTGGATTTCAAGAAGATGATATAGATAATGTATGGAATGAATTAGCACAAGTGAACATGAAACCTGCTTCTGCTGGAGGGCTTTGTGTAAGAAGTATAAAGGTTTGTCCTGGATCAAGTTTTTGTAAAAGAGGTCTTCAAGATTCAGTAGTAATTGGGGAACAGTTAGATAAAATATTTAGTGGAAGAGTTCTTCCAAGTAAGTTAAAAATGGGGGTTAGTGGATGCCCTAATAGCTGCGGTGATAGTCATACCAGAGATATAGGAATTATAGGCGGAGGTAAAGGCTGGATGGTAGTTGTAGGGGGAAAAGGTGGTACTAAACCAAGAATTGGTAATAAAATAGCCTTGTCTATACCAACTGATAATATAATAGCGTTTATAGAAAAAATAGTAACTACATATGAAGATAATGCAAAGAAGAAAGAAAGACTAGGTGATTATATAGATAGAATAGGTTTTGAAAACTTTAAAACTTTGGTGGACGTTGAAGCATATCTTTAATTTATACTTTCTTATTATTGAAATTATAGGACAGATTAATGACCAATTAATTTATTAAATACATGGATTATTAATATCAAAAACTATTATGAAAGTATTGTTTTTATAATTAATATATTTTGAATTCTCCTAACTTTTATGCGATAATTTTATGCGTTATAGCAATAATCATTTTTGAAATTTATTATCTTATAACTAACAAAAATAAGAAAACTATTGCTGAAAGTTTATGACAATGAGCTAGTGGAGAAGATTTTATGGACAAATTTAGTCATATATTTTTATTAAATATTTTTTCTCACGAGCTTATGGATTATATTTATCAAGTATTTAAAAACTATAGGAATACAGAATACGTGATTAAAATATAATTATAGCTTGAATTGATAATAATTTTCATTTATAATTATTTTGTGAGGTAAAATTTAACTTTAATGGGCGAAAATATAAAAAATAGCTTTATTTTTAAGCACATTAGCTATTAGTCTTAATTCACTTTCTGTAATTTCATACGCAGATACCCAAAATATTGACATTCAAGACACTAACACCATAATACAAGAAAATATGTTCTCACAAGAAAGCACAGTATCCGAAGAAGGTAATTATATTATTATCTGGATAACGCTAAAATAGCCTATTATTCTGTTAAAAATGCTAAATATGTTTCAGAATATATAGACTATGGTAATGCCCTATATAAAACATCTGGTGCTTCTGGAATAACTATAGGATTGAATTTAACTAAAAGCATTTCAGCTTCAGCCTCGACAACCTTTAGTGGTGCAGTCACTAAATCAGCTATATCTTCAGCGGTAGGTTTTAGTGTAACATCAAGTACAAGTGTTAGTTATACAGGTTCTTATACAGTTCCATCAAATGCTAAAAAAGCAACATTAACAGCTTATCCACTATATAATAAATATAGCTATGGTATCTACTTAAGAGGTAAAGGCTCGCTTCCCGATACTTTAATGACAACAGGAACAGCATTAAAACCTATCGGTATTTATTACTCAAAATCAGTAACTTATTAAAATACAAAGGAATTTTTATAAAATGAAAAATGGCTTAAAAGGAACAATAATAATTATATTATTATCATTTATAAATATATTTAATTTTAAAATTAGTAAACTTATTTTAAATTTAGACACTATTTATTTATCTGAAACTCAAGAATATGTAGGAATGGTATCAATTATTTCAAATTCGATAAATATTATATATATAGTTCTATGTATGTTAACTTTTTTCTATTTCTTTATTTTTAAAAATAATATACATTCAAAAAATTAATACTACACGATAAAAGGATAATGAGAGTATATTTCATTATCCTTTTATTTTTACAAAACCTGACTTTATAATCAATAATATAGCCATATTTCTCATTTAATGACTTAAATAATGTGAATATGTTCCCTTAGAGCCTTCTCTACTGTTTCTCTATTTAACGATATATAGTCTTGTGTAGTTTTAACGCTGCTATGTTGTAGTAGCTCTTTAACTAAAACTATGTCATAGTCATTGTTCACGTACATTTATGTGACAAAATACTTCCTAAAGCTATATGTACTTATCCTATCAAGTTTTAAGTAATCAGAAACTATTTTCAATTGTTTTTGTACAGCTCTATCGCTTATAGGAAATATCTTAGCTGTTTCTTTTATGTTATTTTCATATTTATGTATAATAATAGTTAATATAACTTCTGGGGGTATTTTATGAATTTATTATTTAATTTAACAAAGATAATATCAACTTCTATATATATTGTTTTATTACTATTTTACAGTATTTTTCACACTATTTTTCTTTGTTTAAAAGGAACTGATTTTAACCCTACCCATTGTAATATTCTAATTGATATATTATTAATATTAATACCATCTATTCTACTATTTATAATTATAGTTCTTTCAATATTAACAAATGAATCATATATTAAATATTCATTGTATCTATTAATTACATCTATAGCATTATCAGTTGCAGTAATATCGCTTGTTTTCCTTAAATATATGGGGTATGCCAATATATTTACTATTTTCTTACCCCGATATTTAAAAGTATTGTTATTAATAGTATCATTATCGTCTATTTTATTGTTATTTAATTTTTTAATAATAAAGATAAAAAATTAAAATTAATACTTAAGCCCTATAAACGTATTATTTTAGGTAAAAATACATAATATGTTAAAGTTTGGAAATATAATTTTAACATGGGATTAAATATATGAAACTTCTGGGGAATAAGAGATTTTACTGATATATAGTTATATCTTGTCCACTTTGATGTATATAGTGCATTCTCTTATAATATAACTTCTTATTAAACAAATCCTATACCCATTGTGATACTTAGTTTTAACACTATTTATGATATGATTATATAGTTATTTTTCTAATAGTATCAATATTGTTAACTTCTAATACTATTTTACTGTTTAATAAATACCCTTCCTTTATCTAGAGTATATATTTTATCTGCCAAAATATCTATATCTTCTTTATTATGACTAGTTATTAATATAGTTTTTCCTTTTTCCTTAAAATTTAATATTAAATCTCTCATTTTTTCAACACTTTCATTATCCAATGCATTCATTGGTTCATCCAAAATTAATATATCTGGATTCTCCATTATTGCTTGAGCAATACCTAATTTTTGCTTCATCCCTAAAGAATATTTTTTTACTGCTTTATTATTATTAGGGTCTAATCCAACTGATAATAAAGCATCATTAATTTCATTATTTCCTATTTTACCTTGTATATCTGCTAAAATTTTTAAGTTTTTATATGCACTATATCCTGGAATAAATCCTGGTTCCTCTATAAATATACCTATATTTTCTGGAAAACTTATATCTTGTCCTATTATTTTATTATCTATACTAATATATCCATCCGTTGGTTTTATCAATCCACAAATAGCTTTAAATAACATACTTTTTCCTGATCCATTATATCCAACAAAACCATAAGTCTTTCCTGAATTTAATTCTATATTTATATTATCTAATATAGTTTCATTTTTAATTTTTTTTGATAAATTTTTAATAATTATATTTGACATATTTGCCTCCTAATTAAAATCTTTTTTTGTATAATCTTAATTAAAATTATATTTAATATTAAGATTAAAATTATAAAGAAGAATATACTCCAAATTGGGTTTATAAATCCTGCATAATCCAAAACTAAGGAACTTCTTGCCATCATAGCATTTTCACTAATTAATATATATAAAATATTCTTAGGCAATAAATCACCAAACAACGGCTCTATCAAAATTATACATATAACAAGGTAAATATACATGTAATCTTTAAATTTCAAAGATAAATTTATTATGATTAAAGATAATACTATTAAAATCAACTATTTAATAAATTATGCAGATAAATACGCAAGTTAAATGAAATTAAATTATGTGAACAATTTAAATTCATTTAAATATCTCAAAATATATATTTACTTAGTTAAGTAAATTAAAAAAAGATACAAGTTTAACTTGTATCTTTTTATTTAATATAAAAATTTAGCCATAAATATTTCATCTTCAAATTTTCCATTTATAAGTACAGATTGTCGTTTTATACCTTCAATAGAAAATCCATATTTTTTATACAGCCTTATAGCTTTTTTATTGTTATTAAATACACTTAACTCTACTTTTTTTACTTTAAATGTATCATTACAATATTCTAAAAGTTTAACCATCAATGCACTTCCAATACCCATGGAATGAAAATTAGGATTAACCATTATAGTTATATTTGCACAATGTGATCTTTTACCACTTAATTTATTTAAAATAGCTACTGCTATTACAGTACCATTTATTTCTACAACTTTCCCAATTTCATTTGCATCTTGTATAGCTTTAATTTTATTTTTTATTTTTTCTGGCGATTCATTATCTAAAGCTAAAATATATTCTATTACTCCTGGCATTTTTCTTATTTTACTTATATCTACAAAATCATTAATATGTGCATTTCTTATAATAAATGAATTTAACATAAATTAATCACCTTAATTCTATATTATACGTTACTTAAAATAACCATCTATTAACTATTTTAAATTAAGTTTCTTATAAATTTCGTTAATAATATTTTCTTTGTATTGCATATATTTTTCTATATTTTCCGGATAAATACTTGCACCTTTTAATTTTACTTCTCCATATTTTTTCATATCTTTTTCATGTGATCTTAAATAATTTCTAAATAAAATATGTCTCTTTAATTCTTTAGAATATTTAGGACATACATACAAATGATGTGCCATAAATATACTTTTATCATATCTAAACGCATGTCTATCTTTTATTCCTAAATCACCTTCATAATAATATCCATGCTTCTTTAATCTGCTTATAATTTCAGAAAAATTATTATAATTGTCAATAATAATATCAATATCTATAATTGGTTTGGCAGCTAGTCCATAAACAGCAGTGCTTCCTACATGTTCAATTGCTATAATTCTATCTCCTAATATCTTTTGAAAATATAGTTTTAATTTAAAAAATTCATTAATCCATCTAGTATTATACTTTTCAACAACTACTTTTTCAGTTCTCATCAATTAACACCGTCCTGATTAAATTTCATTTTTATAAATTCTCCAGGACCAATTGATGTTTCTTTATTGTACCTAGATACCTCTATAAATCCAGCTTTTTTATAACAATTAATTGCTCTTTTATTAAATTTTCTTACTTCTAAGATAATATCTTTAAAAGGATACAAATATGCACACTCTTTTATAATTAATTTCATAGCTACATTTCCTAATCCTTTTCTACATAAAGTTGGTTTTAGTCCTATCCCAACTAAAATTTCTGTTTCTTTAGTTTGAAATCTGACATAACCATATAACTCATTGCACTCATTAACAATTGAAAAAAATTCTTTTTCTCTCTTTTGTTTTATTGTAATTGCCCATTTTTCATTTATAGCCCTGCTGTAATTAGGATAATTATATATGGAATATTCACCTTCATATTTCCAGTTACAAATTTCTTTAGCATGCTTTTCAGTAAATCCACTTAATTTTAATTGCATTTAATATCATCCCTCAATAAAGTTTACTACCTTAATAATATAGTAAACAAATTATAAATAAAAGTATACTTTCTATATTTAATATAGTTTCTATAATTAACTAATGCAAGAAAAATAAGATTAAATTAAAACTTTTAATAACGTATATTGTTGAATGATAGAAAATTTAATAATATACTTTAGTTAATGATAAATTAAAAAAGAAAGGAGATTTATTTATGAGTGAATTAAATAAAAATTTATGGCCAGGACCAAAAGGGCTAATTCCTGTAACGAGTGGAAAGGCAGAAGATGCTAATGTGTATAATAGAAATTTTTTAGATAGCATACATGTGGAGATGCGTATTATTGATTCGATAGAACCTAATTTAACTACTAAAATTTTTGGAGAAGAGTATGCATCTCCTATTATGATGCCAGCGTTTTCACATTTAAATAAAGTAGGTAAAGATAATAAAAAGCCTATGATAGAATATGCTAGGGCTGCTAAAGAGTTAAATCTTTTAAATTGGGTAGGAATGGAACCAAATGAGGAATATGAAGAAATTTCAGTTGCTAATTCAAAGACAATTAGAATTATAAAACCATTTGCAGACCATTCTATAATTATAAATCAAATAAAATTTGCACAAGCACATGGAGCAATAGCAGTTGGCATAGATATTGACCATGTCGCTGGAACAGATGGTAAGTATGATGTAGTAGATAATATTCCAATGGGACCTGTTTTATTAGAAGATTTAAAAGAATATGTTAAAATAGCAAAGATTCCATTTATAGCAAAAGGTGTTTTATCTGTACAAGATGCCTTAAAAGCAAAAGAAGCAGGGTGTAGGGCAATAGTTGTTTCTCATCATCATGGGAGAATCCCATTTGGAATAGCACCACTTCAAATTTTACCACGTATTAAAGAAGCATTAAAAGATAGTGGAATGACTATATTTATAGATTGTTCTATGGATACAGGATATGATGTATATAAGGCATTAGCCCTAGGAGCAGACGCAGTTTCAGTAGGTCGTGGAATCTTAGCACCTCTTTTAAAAGAAGGAAAAGATGGAGTAGTAAATAAGATAAACAGAATGAATGAAGAACTTTCTGAATTAATGATTTATACAGGTATAAAGGATACAAAGTCTTTTGATTCATCAGTTCTATATATTAAATAATTTATTTTTATAAGATAATAGATTAATCAAAATCTATTATCTTTTTCAATTAAATAATTAAACTGGAAATAATATTCTAGCTATACAAATTGCAAATGTCATAGTTATACTACATAAAAGAGTTGAAGTTAATACAGTTTGTGATACAAAATTGGGATGATTATCATATTCGACTGCAATAAGTGCTGCATTAACAGCAGTAGGTCCAGACAATACTATTATTAAAACTTCAGCCATAACTCCATTAAGACCTAAAATATAAATTAAAATTAAAGCTATGCATGGACTTATTATAAGTCTAAAAAAGTTTGAAATATAAACATCTGGATTTGATAGTTTAAACTTTGTTTTAGATAATTGGATTCCAAGTGTTATAAGAGCCACAGGAATTAAGGCATCTCCCATATAAATAAATGATGGCCATATAGGAATCATCTCTAAGTTATATGGGACAAGTTTTAATAAAAAAGCTAATGCAATTGCATATATTGCAGGCATTTTTAAAACCTTAATAATTGCCGTTTTTAAATCTACCGTAGCTCGACCAGCGTTTATAAATCCTAAAGTATTACTCATAATAGTTTGAAAAGTCATAATAAGTATTTGACAAGTTAGCGCTAAAGTTAAATATGGAGTTTTTCCATCAATAACAAATGGAGCACTACTAAATACCAAAGTAATCAAAGGAATTCCTATGTTTCCACTATTAAAAAGACATATAGAATTAGTCATTGCACCAACAAAATCTCTATTATACCCTCTAACTTTAGAAATAATGAACGGTATAATTAAATTACATATAAATACTAATGCCGTTACAAAAATTACATCTATTAGTTTAAAAGATATATTTGATTTATATAAATCAGTAAATATAAAACTTGGTACAAAAACATAAAAATTTAATTTGCTAAGAGTTTTTACATCCAAAGTAAATTTTTTACCCAAAACATATCCGACTAATATTACTACGAATATGGGTAAAATGTTATGTAATAAAATAAATAAAAAAATCTCCATTTTATATAAACAATCCCTCGATATTCTTTATTATTTTTTTAATAAAACTTATTCTTCTCGTTCCCCCCTAAATTATATATTTTAAATAAAGCTTAACTTAAATATAATAAAACATTTCGTCTAAGAAAAGACATAAATAAAATTATTAGTAACTAATAATTTTCATAGTTACTTATGAATAACATATAATTAAGTTTCTTATAAGCATATTATATATTATTGATATTTAAAAATAAATTAATATGTCGTTTATTTATATATTTTAATAATATCATTCTTGTAATTTAATAGAAAATAAAATTATTGACATATAAATAGTTGAGTGTTAATATAATTTCCAAGGACACTAAATAGTTTCCTTGGAAACTATTTTAGTGGGAAGGAGTTGTTAAATTGGGTGATGATTTCTTTGAAAAATTTGCAGAACTTTGCGAAAAACAAGATATTTTAACAGAATTAAATACGGTAGATGATTTAAAAGGATATAATTATTCAGAGGTGCATTGTATTGATGCTATTGGAAAATTAGAGCATCCAAATGTAGTGAATATTGCTAAAAAGCTTAATATGACTAAAAGTGCAATAAGTAAGATTACTAAAAAACAAATAGCTAAAGGATTAATTGTTAGTTATAAACTTGAAACTAATAAAAAAGAAGTTTATTTTAAATTTACTGACAAAGGTAAGAAATTATTTATTGAACATAATAAAAGACATGAAAATTGGATAAATAGTCAAAAACAATTTTTACAAACTCAATCTAAAGAAACTTTAATTATGGTTAATAAATTTTTAGATGATTTCAATAATTACTTAAAAAATAAAATAGAACAAATTGATAAAAAAGGAGAATAAATTTATGCTAATAGATATAACAGCTTTAATATCAGAGGATATGTTAAAAAAAGCAGAAAAAAATTTAAATTTAATTACTTATGGACATTTAGGAACTCATTTTGATGTTATGAATAAGAAATTTCCTTTAGAATTTATACAAAGAAACGGCATAGTTTTTGATATATCAAATGTAAAAGATAGAGATATTGATATTCATGATATTGATTTAAATTTAGTTAAAAAAGATATGTTTGTGGCATTTTATTCTGGGTGCATAGATAGGATACCTTATGGAAGTAAAGAATATTTTAAAAATCATCCACAATTATCTTATGAATTAATAGAAGAACTCTTAAAGAAACAAATATCTATTATAGGAATTGATTTTTCGGGAATTAGAAATGGTAATGAGCATATTCCAGCTGATCAAAAGTGTGCAGACAATGGAGCTTTTGTTATAGAAAACTTGTGTAATTTACACAAGGTGTTGAATAATAAAAAAAGTGCAGAATTTATTGCAAATACTTATCCAGTAAATTTTCAAGGGATGTCAGGTTTACCATGTAGAGTAGTAGCTAAAATATAATATAATTAAATTGATTACTAAAATAAGATAAATTAATTAAATTTATTGAAAGTGAGTAATAAAATGAATTTTAATTAAATAAACACTAATTTAAATCTAAAACGAAAACTACATTTTTTTAAAGATTTTTAGTTATAATGAATAAAAATATTAAATTAAGACAAGAATTAAAATACATAAATAAACTAGCTTTCCCCCAAAGCTAGTCTCCCCAATTCTAAATTAGATATATTTTATAAAAAACATAATAAATATGCATGTTTAGCATATTTATTATGTTTTTTCGCTTTACTACTTATTTAATTTAAATATAATGAAAAAGTAAATAAAGGTAGAGTAAATTTATTATTACATCTTTTCTAAAAATATTTCCATGTTTTACTTAGTATATACTATTATTTTTACAGTAAGAATCCATATTGCATATGATATAAACATATTTATATCATTAAATATATTTATGAATGAATTGTTAATAGTTTAAATAATTAAATGGTTTTTTTGTAAAATATATCTTGATTATGGCTAATTTTAGGAATATAATTCATAACAGATATTAGAAATAATATAAATAAATTTATGGATGGGCATTATTTTTCTAAATTTTTAGATATTATAATTATAAATTTATCAGTTTTATATATTTTTATTATAGAAAAACAATGTTCACTAACTAAATGGGGGTTAACAAAATGAAAAGAAATAAAATCGTGTCAATCTTGGAGTATTCAGCAAGGAATAAAATGTTAGCTGGAATTTTAGCAGTTTCTTTAATAGGAGCTGGAGGGGTGTTCTTATCAAATAATACAAACTTTATTAATAACACCGTAGGAATTAACAAAGTTGTGTTAGCGCAAACATCTCATTCTTCTACTATATTATATACAGTACAAACCGGAAATACATTAAGTGGAATAGCATATAAATATGGAGTAACAGTTTCTCAATTGCAACAATGGAACAATATATCTAATCCAAATTTAATATATACTGGGCAAGTATTAAAAATCTATCAAATGTCAGAAGGTCAAGCAAGTGGAAAAAATCGAACAAGTAGTTCAAGCAATTCATCATATACTACATATACAGTACAAGCCGGAAATACGTTAAGTGGTATAGCCTATAGATATGGAGTGACAGTTTCTCAATTGCAACAATGGAACAACATACCTAATCCAAACCAAATATATGTTGGGCAAATATTAAATATTTATACTAATACTTCAAACAGCACAAATAACTCTTTAAGTAATACAACTAAATCTAATAATAATTCAAGTAATAAACATAGCAATTCATCATATACTGCATATACAGTACAAGCCGGAAATACGTTAAGTGGTATAGCCTATAAATATGGAGTAACAATTTCTCAATTACAACAATGGAACAACATACCTAATCCAAACCAAATATATGTTGGACAAACACTAAAAATTTATATTAACACTTCAAATGGTGTAGGTAACCCTTCAAGTAAAATAACTAAATCTACTAGCACTACAAAGCAAGTAAAAGAAACTTCAAAAGATAAATTTCGTTCACCTCATGTGGTATCAAATCATAATGGAAATGAACCATACAAAATAGCAAGAATAAACACAAATATTGTTAATGTTAGAGAACGTGCTAATATAAATTCAAGCATAATATGTAAGTTAAATAAAAATGCAGAAGTAGAAGTATTAGGAGAAACTAATGGTTGGTATAAGATAGTTGATGGTAATGATCAAATAGGGTATATATATCATACTTATCTAAATGTAGGAAGCAAAACTTATTATTCACCCAATATAGGTGGTCACGTTAATAATATGAATCAAGGTGGTATACCTGATACAAAAGTAATAAATTCTAATGATAGTTCATCAGTTAAGGCAACTTCATCAAAAGATAGGATAATATCCTCTAACTCAACATATTCATCTTATTTTGGAAGTTGGACTATCAATACCAATCCTGTAGAAACTATACAAGATGGAATTTCTAACGGTTCAAGTTCATTCCCAAAAACAATATTCTTAAATAAATCAGAATTCATTTATGGTAATCAAGTAATAAAAAATCCAGTATACAAAATAGTAAATAAAGATTCTTCATATTTCTTAGGTGCTGAAGAATTTTGTCCTCAAATATTTGGAGAGAATGGGACAGATAACGTAAAAGTATTGGTAATTGAAGATTCAAATAACACAAGTAATAATTATTCATTTATAATATATAATAATAAGTTGCTTACATCTAATGGCGAATATTTCTATGGATATACATTAAGTAATTCATCTACCACAGGAATTATTGGTTCTACAAAAAATGTAGAATGTAATCAACCAGAAAATTCAAGTTCAACAATCAATAAAACAGGAACAGCATATATATATCAACCAACAGGTGACGAATTAGCTGGCATTTATGAAGGGGCAAGTGGAAATACTACACTAGAAACAGCATTAAAATCAGGAACTAAAGTAACAGTTTTAGGCTCAGAATATGGATTTTATAAAATAGAATATGATAATAATAAAATTGGATATGTACCTGCTCGATATTTATCTTTCAATAAACCACAAAAGAACTAAAATTTAAAATAAATCTATTATAATAGTAGATTTATTTTATGTATTAATAAAGTTAATTATTCAAATAAATTTTATGAAAGATTTAAAAATCTTCCTGTAAGAGTTCTAAATTTAGTAAAAGCAGTAATAGATTAATTTTTATTACTGCTTTTTTAATGTTACATTTGTAACTTCTAAACTTGAACATGCAATAGTTAATAAAAATTTTGATGAATTTACATAAAAGCATAAGTTTAGAATTGATTTAATAGAAAAAAGAGTGATAGAATATATAATAAAAATTCTAAATGTAAATTACGTAGATGTAAATGAGTAAAATTCACAATTCTTAGGATTCTATAAATATTTTGGATTTGAAGTTTTTAAGAAATATGTGATTTATGATTAATATAAAATATTTACTATAATTTATATAAAATTAAAATAATATAATATTTAACACTTTTATAAAATAATTTATTTTGAAAAGGTATAATTATGCCAACAGAAATAGCATGAAAAATTTTTTCCCATAAGGAGCTTAGAGAAAAAGAATTATTAAATATATACAGCATTGAATATGTTAAAACTAGACGAAAAGTTACTAGTATTAAATTCTATGTTAAGGATTTAGAACCTAGAACTTATAAATTTGAAACTAAAAAAGATTTCGATAAACCTAAAAAAAGTGCCTAGTTTTGCTAACTTTACTCAAAGACAATATGATTATGATAAACTTGAAAAGCAACTTTTAGGATGGGATAATTTCGAGGATAACTATGAAATTGATGATATTTAAAATACTATAAATTTAAAATATCTGTATATTTAAATTTATTAATACAGCCCAAATATTAAATTATTTACTTAAAATGATAAAATATGGTATAATTATAAAAACTTAAATTAGGGGATAGCTTTTATGAAATTTTATATTAATAATAAAGATATATCACTATTTAGAAGATTTTTATTGAATAAGCATTATGTTATTAGATCATATTCTCGCAAATTTGAAAGTAAAATAATTTTTTATTCTATGACTTTTCTTTTAGGAATAATAACTTTTTTTTATGGTAAGAATTTAATGAATTCAATAAGTTTGACAAGCGATGATAAATACTCATTTTATACTGCATGTCTAATTTCTTTAGTTATATTTGCTTTAATATCAAAATTATTTCTGTCTATATTAATGCTTAGTAAATTAAATAAGTATTATATTAAGGAATATAAAAAATTTATTGGAAAAAATGAATTAGAAATAAAAAATAAAATTATTTGTATTAAAAATTTACAATATGAATTAAATCTTAAAATTGATGATGTAAAATATAAAACCTCATATAATGCTTATACTTTATTTATGAATGAGTATAAAGAAGTATTGTTTTTTATAAATATGTCTGAATTAGATCAAGATGATAAAGAATTCATTAATAATAATTTTAATGAGATTAGATTTATTTAGGGGTAACACATTATGAAATATGATTACAATATAACTCAAAATGACTTCTTGCTTTGGAGTGATAAATATAGAAAGTATAAGAACAATAAGAAATTAATGTTTCTTGCTATGAAACTGTCAATTTTAATGGTTATATCTATATTTATTATATTATTTGCTCAATTTAAAATTAAATATCGAGGTTTAAAATTAAATATAAGCAGTTTAATTCTATTTATCATATGTATTGTAGTTTTAACAATATATACATATATATTATTAAATAAATTCAATAAAAAGGATTATAATCTTATATATATATTATATAATGAAAAGAAGTCTATGAATAAATATATAAACAATACTTATGGTATATTTTTAGATAAAGATATTTTAAAAATTACAGATAGCAACTCATTTTATAAAGCTACTAAACAGGATATTGAATGTATAATAATTGATAATGATTTTATTACAATTATGTTTAAAAACTTTAGAGATATTTTTATTCCGCTACAGAACAAAGATTCAAAAGAAATAAGTGAGGCTATTTGCAATATATTTAAAGATAAAACAATAATACATTAAATTAAGGAACTAATGTAAAATACTAGAATCTTTATATTGCACTATTAAAAGTACGTTTCTAATTAATATTAAAACTGTATTGAAATTTGCTATGCCTATATATATTATGTATTATTTATCATCTAGGTTATTAAATAAAAATAGCAACAAGACTTTATATAGAATTCTTATAGAATTTTGTTTTACTGGGTATATTATTACTGTTTTATTACTTACAGACGTATTATCTATAAATTTAATTAATTTTAATAGTATTAAATTAACACCCAATTTAATTCCATTATTGCAAACTGTAAAAGACTTTTTTTATTATCGATATGGAGCCGCTCAACAAGTATTATTAAATATTATATTTTTTATTCCATTTGGTTTATTTTTTTCATATCTTTATAATAAAAAAATAAACTTATAAGAATGACTATTATAGCATTATTATTTTCTTTATTTATAGAATGAACCCAATATTTTTCAGGAAGATATTTTGATATTGATGATATAATATGGAATACAATAGGAGCAATAATTGGATTATTAATATATAGTTTTATAGGAAAAATTGTATGTAGAAAAAATATATTACAGAGAAATTAATAGACAATAGTTTAAAAAAGAGAATATTTTTTATATTGAAAGTGATAATAATGAAGAATATAGGAAAGATTGATGAAGATCATGTTAAATATTTAGATAGGAAATCTAATATACCTAAAGAAAAATTTCTTATGTTAGGAGATAATAGAGCAAGTAGTAATGATGTAAGTGCAAAAGCTCAATTTATAATATATTCATTGAATAGAATTAGATAATATAAATTAAACAAATATATATTAAGTTTAAAAAGCATAGTTGATTATATTTAATAAGGAATTTTAAAGAGAAAATAATATAACTATAAAGGATTAAAAATACCTATAAAAGGTGATTTTTAATTAGGTTTCATGAAATGTTAGAAGCAGAACTTAATGAATATTTAATATATTAATTGGTATAATCCAATTTTGATATACTGGGCGGATACAAATCCACCGTGCTCTCTATAATATATATTCCATAAAGTCCCTATTTTAACAACTAATTTTACTTTATTATTTTTTTTAAATTACCTATAATGCTTTCATCTAATGAAGCCTTATCTCTCACATTTAAAACACTTGCTGTAACTATACCATAGCTATCTACATTTTCAATATCAGCTGGTTTAGTAAATTTATTTACAAATTATTAATATAAAGTTTATTTTTCTTTATAACACTAATAAATACTCTATTTTTATAAAAAGTATTAATTTATTACAAATGAATCATATATACTCTTGTAAAGGTAAATACTATAATTAACAGCTTTGAGCAACTAGTATTGATATCAATAATATCACCTTATTTAAAATCTTATTTTTAACCCCTGCAATCAATTAATATTATATTAGAAAGTCATTAAATATATTTATGGTCAAATTGTTTATAATTCAAATAATTAAATGGTTTTTTTGTAAAATATATCTTGATTATGGCTAATTTTAGGAATATAATTCATAACAGATATTAGAAATAATATAAATAAATTTATGGATGGGCATTATTTTTCTAAATTTTTAGATATTATAATTATAAATTTATCAGTTTTATATATTTTTATTATAGAAAAACAATGTTCACTAACTAAATGGGGGTTAACAAAATGAAAAGAAATAAAATCGTGTCAATCTTGGAGTATTCAGCAAGAAATAAAATGTTAGCTGGAATTTTAACAGTTTCCTTAATAGGAGCTGGAGGGGTGTTCTTATCAAGTAATGCTAGCATTTCAAATAACACTATCGGAATTAATAAAACGGTGTTAGCGAGAACAATAAATAATAGTGGTAATAAAGCTTGTGTTATAAATGGAAATGATAGTTTAGTTCTTTATACATCAGCAAGTAATTCAAATATACAATCATATATATCTGTTGGAGAAATGTTAACAATAAATAGTTACAGTAATGGCTATTATAATGTTACAGTTCAAGAAACTGGAGCAACAGGATACATTTCATCATCAGATATGCAAAAAATAGTAAGTGGGGTTGAGGATAATTTAACTTCATTAAGCGGAACAGCCTATACAACAAATGTTTCAACTATGGTTAATTTAAGGGAAGAAGCAACAATGAACTCAACAACTCTTGCAAAATTAAAAAACAATACATCAATAACTTTGCTTGGAAAACAAGGTGATTGGTATAAAGTTAGTTATAATGAAACAATAGGATATATTTATGGAGAGTACATAGCAATAGCAAACTCAAATACAAATTCTAGTGCAATAAATAATACTTCATTATCTTCTAATAATAAGCCAAAAATAATGAGAACAACAAGTTCTAATTCTAAAAATAGTTCAATTAAAGTTACTTCATCTCATAGTAAAGCAAATAAAAATAAGGAAACAGTTAAAAACACACAATCAAATTCAACAGCAGGATATGTATACGAACCTATAGGAGATGGACTTGTAGGAGTATATCAAGATGCAAGTGATCAAACGACTCTTGAAACAACTTTAAAATCAGGTACTAAAGTAACTGTTTTAGGTGAAACTAATAATTGCTATAAAATAGAATATGGTAATAATGAAATTGGTTATATAGGAAAACAATTTATAAGTTTTAATAAGCCAACAGTTAAGAATACACAATCAACTTCAACACCTAATAGTAAAACAAATAATATAACAAAAACAATAAATAATCCATCAACTAAAACTACATCTACAAGTAGTAGTAATTCACAAAGTATAAATCAATTAAAGCAGATGTATTTATCTAAGGTAGGTGAAGTACAACAAGAAATTAATGGATTACCAAAGCCAGAAACTGATGCACAATTACTTTCTACAGCAAATCTAGAAATTAAATGTTGGGATACAATGTTAGGTAATATTTTAAATTCACTAGAGGGAGTTTTAACACAAAATCAAATATTCCAATTAAGATCAAATGAATATAAATGGTTAGATAATATGGAGTCAACAGTGAATCAAATTAAAAATGCAGGAGGTAGTAGTTCAGCTGCACTTGCTGCAAGTAAAGAAGCAACTTTAACTAAAGCTAGATGTTATTATTTGGTTAATACTTATATGTAAAATAATTAAATATATATTTAAAAATATAAAAATTAAAGTATACATGTCCTAGAAAGGATTTAAAGAAATGAGTAAAAATAAACTTATAGTACTAATAGTTGTAGCTGTTATAGTTGCGTGTGGAGTAGGTTATTACGGTTATACAACAGTAAAAGCAAGTACAGTATCAGAGAATACAAGTAATAGTTTAAAAGAAAATAAACCTTTGTTTTCAACAGCAGAATCAAATCTTTATTATAAATTAGAACAAGCTGTTGGAGATGAAGGTATGCCAAGTGACTCTATAACAGTAAACTTAAATAATACAGTAACTATAAATGGAGAAGCATATTATAAAGTTTATAACTATGCTACAAGGTCAGCCTATACAACACCAGAAATATATGAAGGAGAAAATAATAATTTTTCACAATTAATGTCTGAGCCTATTTATGTTTCAGAAAGTGGAGGTGTTATTAAAGACACTTCAAGTTCAACAAGTACAGAATTTAATAATAATTTAGAAAATTTAAGCCAAAATGAACAGTATAATTCTCTTTATCAAATAGTAGCAGAATATGTTGAAGGTTATACTGCAAATAATCCCAATTATAAATTATCTAAAAATGATAATTATGAGGGAAATTTAAATAATGTACCAACTATAAAAATAAATTTAAATACTTATAAAACAATAAATAATATAAAATGTTATGAAGCAACAGTAAGCTTAAACTCAAAAGAAATAACAATCTATGCTGCCTTGGATGGATATATATATATTCCATCTAAAACAAACTATGAAGAGCTATTCTTCCCAACATACTTGAATCAAAGTATAACTGTGGAAGATAGCAATGTTTAAATAAAAATGTAACTATACAATAATATTAAGTCATGAAAAAGTACAAGTATTTATTACTTGTGCTTTTTTTAATCTTCAAAACTTAACGTATTTGATACTTATAAAAAATAACACATAAATATTATAATAGAATCTTATATATAAATAATAAATTCCTAAAATTTACAAAAAAATATTTATTTTGTGTAATATATGTACTATATAAAATTATAAAAGAGGGGTGAAAATTTAAGTGGAAAAAGAAGACAAGAAAGTTTTAGCAATCAGTTTATTAGCGTTAATAGTAAGTATAATAACATTAATAATTAATGTATTAACATTTTAAAGTTTTAATACTATATATTTATTTAATTTAAGAAAAAAATAAACAGTAATAGAAATTAATCTACTGCTGCTTTTACTAAGTTTAGTACTATTACAAAAGATTTTAGCTAAACTATAATAACATAAATCCTGTTAAAATATAAGTTTTATTATCTATCTATATTTATTAAAAATCCTTTTATTATGGCATATAAACTCTAGTATGAAAATTTTCCACAAAATTATCTCCTAATGGTAATTATTCTTCTATCACAAAATACTGCATATTTTCATTATCTCCAAGGCATTTTATACTAAGTTTATAAGCTTGTACATTAACGTTTTCTTCAATGGTTTCTGCTTCTAAAACATTTAATGTAGCTCTGTAATTATAGTAAGTTATAAATTCCCTATTACCTAAATTATCTGTTCTTACAAGGCTTACAGCACATTTTGCACTACTATAAGTATGTTTTATTATATAACCGCTCCTTGTAATCTTGCCAAAGCTGGAGTATTAACACTATAAATTTCTAGTTCTAAATCTATATCTTCTATTTTATCATTAGCCACAATTTTTCTTGTTACAGTATTTATGTATTCTGTTTTTTTATTTGTACTTGATATAGCTGTTTTAGCTATGTCAAAAATGTAATTTTCTCCGTAGTTAGAACCTTCTTTAAAGGCTATCAAAACATCTTCTAAGCCTGTTATTATCTTTATACCGCTCATATAATTTATTCCTTTCTATATTTGTATTATACAAGTACTTAAATTCATCGAACTATATACCTAAATTATTAATGTATGTAAATATTATGTTTTTATTATAATTTTCACACTAAATAATAATATATTTTAATATTATTTATAAAAGTAATAGCTATCTATATTTTAATCCAATCATTTCTGTCTATTTTAGGACGTATCAGCGAACGATTAGGACAATTATATATATTCCAAGTTTTCTATAACTGTGATATTGTTGTCTATAAATTCTCTTATTTTCCAGCTTGTATACTTCTAAATTAGCCTCATCATATTCTTGTGTTTCGTCAAACCATTCCTGTTTTACTTTTTTGCACATTCAGAACATAGTTGTATTTCCATTTCATCACCATCAAAGATAGAACTATAACCTCTATTGTTTATTTTAAAAATTTGTATATCTTCTTTGTGATCTTGTAACGTATTGCAACAAAAGCATAACATTTCCTTATTATATTTGAATATTTGAGAATTATTCAACACTATATTCTTTATACTCTCATTTCTTATTTTCTCTTCCTCCAATTATATGAATATTTGTTTGTTTTTGTAATTTTCTTTATATGTATATAATTAGTTAAAGATATTAAAAAAAGGAGGATATAATAAAAATATAAGTAGACAGGTTAAATTAGAGACAATAGAAACACTTTGTAATTATTTAGAGATTAGTTTGGTGGAATTTATGGATTTTGAGTAAAATATGAATACATTAAAGTATATGCTAAAAGTCTATGTTTAAAGGCATATTTTTTTGATATGCCTATTTTTTTTGTTCCTCTTATAATATTGATAATGGTAATCTTCCTTTTAATATATCTTTGATTATTGAACCAGGTTTATCAAATTCTTTTAATTTTAAATATAGCTGTATATCCTCCTCTTTTATTCGAGAAAATTCCACAGTTATTATTGATCTTTTTACCATACTTTTTACTCCTTTTCTAATATTATTTGAAAAAAATCACTTTATTTAACGATTATAATGTAGATAGTAAAATATATAAAATTTACAAGGAGGAATTTTAGGAAATTAGTGGAATATATATTATGAGGAGCATGGTGGTTTTGTATCAGCACAGTATATCAATAAACTAGAGTAATAAGAAAGGACGTAAGGAATAATTCTCCTTAAAACCAAATTTTAATTTAACTTATATTAATATGTAACGAAAGTTTATGTTAAATTAAAAAACATTATATTAATAATATTTTTTAAACATGTTATTTTATGTATATAAATTAAATAAATATAATTTTATAAAGGAGAATATATGGGCTTTTTAATGAGAACTATTATAAGTTTTAGTTGTGCATTTTTATTGATAACTATCTTGAATTTTACAATATTTAAAAAGAAAAAATGCATTTATTATTTATTTGGATATATATTTTTATTATATCTTATGATTGCATTAACACAAATTGTTGGATTTCCCTCTTTACATGAATGGAAAAGGTCGTTAAGATTAAATCAACCAATAATAAACCCAAATATAAACTTATATCTATTTAAAGATGGTATAGAAATATCATCTATTCTTAACATAATATTTTTTATACCATTAGGGTTTTTGTTACCAATTTTATGGGAAAAATATCATAATTTATGGAAATCTATCAGTTTTGGAATACTCTTTTCATTAATTATTGAATTTGGACAATTATTTGTTAAATATCGTGTAACTGATATCGACGATTTAGTAACAAATGTTATTGGAACAATTTTAGGATGGATTCTTTTTCAAGTTTTAAAAAAGATTTTTTTTAAAGCTAAAAATAATACTTTAACTTTTAAATTAGAACCTTATGTATATATCATAATAGCAATCACATTTGCTTTTTTAGATTAAAATTTCTATATAAACCAATTTTTAATATTAGCTTGTATAATATAGACTTTAAATTATATATTTTATAAGCTAATATTTTTTTGCACATGAACTACCACAAGTTATAGAAGTGGATGGCTTCTTGGTCAATATCTCTACTGGAACAAGTTTACCCAAACTTATAGGGTAGTTCCTACCCCAATATAATCAATAATTATCTACTCATCTCACACTTTAGAAGATGGGAGAATTTCTCACATTACTGTTAAAAATTTTGTTTTGTGTTTACAACACCCATTATATAATTTTAAAAATATTAATTTAAGCTTCTTATTTTTATCTAGACAAAATTCAAATGAAAACTTTTATAATCTATGTTTTTATTTTACAATAATGTTTTCTCTTTATCAATACATATATTATAAATTTTTATATTTCTTCTGCATAAAAAATATTTTCAAATGATGTATTTAATGCTTTGGATATTAAAAAGGCAGTTTCTAAAGATGGCAACGTTCTGTTACTGCATATATTATTTAACGCCTGCCTGCTTATTCCAGCGTTTTTAGCAAGATCTATTTGCCTTATTCCATGTTCTTCTAAAAATTCTTTAATATTATTTTTTATAACAATATTCAATTTCAAATCAACCCCTTTGAATTTAATTGTTTTTACTAATGATGATATACTTATATGAGAACACATAAGTTTTTATTAATTAAGATTCATTTTCTTCTAGTATATTCTTATTATTTAGTAATGATTTTAATTCTTTAAAATTATTAACCAACTGGTTTTTTGAAAAAGATATATTCTTTAAGATTGCTTTACCTTTAAATATGTTTTTATCTTTAAAAATTATCTTTTCATAACCTTTTTTCCATTTCACCGTTTTTAAATATTTTCTTACTTCTTTTTCATCTTTTAAAAGTGCATGAGGAATATAAATTATTAAGTTTATGCCTAATCTTAGGTCTAAAAAATTCAATTGTTACTTTATCAGTTTTTAATAAAAGTTTAGCTATTTTTAGTTTTAAATCATAAAAAGTTCTTACTAAAACTAAATATTCATTTTTCTTCTCCAAATCTTTTGTTATTGCTATTTTGTTTTTATAATATTTTGCACATTTAGTTAACCAAATAGCTGTTTTACTCAATTCTAAAATTAAACTATCTTCTATATTTCCATTTTCTCTTAAATTATTTATTTCTTTATCAAGTTCTCTTATAACTTCATCTTTCATTTTATCAACTTTAATCATAATTTTTCTCCTTTTTAGTTTATTTCCTAATCATCATTAACTCCAGCCTAAAAGTTGCTTTTCTAATTTATCATAATCATATTTTCTTTGTGCAAAGTTAGCTGTAGTAGGAGTAACATTTGGTTCAATATTGCCAATTTCATAATCATCGTCATTAGAATCAGCCCAACTCAAAAGCTGTGCTTCTAATTTATCATAGTCATATTCTCTTTGAGTAAAGTTAGCAAAGTTAGAAGGTTTATTATTGTTGTTTTTAGACATAACTGTATTATTGTTTAATATAGAAGTTTGTTTTGTTACCCAATTATTTTTTTAAGCAGATATTAAAGCACCAACAAAGTTTCTACAAGACATATTTTTAACTATATTAAGTTTTTCTAATAAGTATTCAAAAGATATTTTACGCATTTTTATCAAATCTAAAATTCTGTTATAAGCATTAAGATCATCATTAAAATTTTCTTTTAATAACTCTAAAGTATTATTATCAACAACAAACTCATCTTCTATATTTCCAGGAGTCTCTTTTATAACAGTTTTCTTTATTTTATCTAGTATGCTATTTGTAGTTGTTGTATTTGTATCTTTTTTAGTTATAGTTTTGTTTATTTGTTTATTGTTCTTTTGTTTGCCCATTTGAGAGCATAGCCCCCTTTCCCTTTTGACAGCAACCCCTATGCTTTCATTTTGGCAAAGGTCATTAGTAGAATTAGATTGTTGTTTTAAAGATTCAAAATGATTCTTTACATAATTAACAAATTCAAAATATTTTTCACCTAAAGCAATACAGCTATAAGTACCAGCACTACCATTTTCTTTTAAATCGGTTTTCTTTATTCTGATAAGTTTCTTTATAACTAATCCAACCTTCTCCATCTTTTTAAATCTAGCACCTATAGTTTTTGTACCTATCCCAAAAAATGACAATTCTTTTTCAAAGGCTGAGTAATTAGCCCAATAGTATTTCACATCACCTTCTAAATGGTAAGTCATTTTACCAGACTTTCTAATATTCTCAAACATTCTTAAAATAGCTAAATCTTTTATGTCCAATCCTAACTCTATTGCTTTATCTACACTAAATCCCTTTTCTATTCTTAAAAATTCTTTATTCATTTACTTATCCACCTTTCTCTTTTTGGATAAATAAAAAAGTTCTAACCCCTATAAAATAACTATAAAGATTAGAACTTTGGAAACTGTTTTACAAATTATACTTTATAAATATTTAATAGACTTTAAAAAAAGTAGAATAAATATATTGAAATAAGAGTATAATTAATGTATAATTAAGCTATATTAAAACTAAGGATTAGTTTTATTTAGTAGCGTTAATTAATAAGTTTCGTTAATCCAAACTTTATAGATATGGTGTAGATATCTATAACTTAATTTATTAAATGTCTGGTAAACATTTAATAAACGGGTTAATGGAACTTTTTTATTTATATAAAATTTTTTCAAATTAAAATTCTTATTTAATTAATAATATTTATATTGTAAAAACTAGAATTTAATTCTAACTAATGTTTAAATTTCTTGCTTATATAATATCACCTTTTAATAAAATATGCAACATAAAATTTGTATAGAATATAGTTATCATGCGTGTTACATAAAATCATTTTAAATTTTTATATATATTTTTGAAAAATCCTTACAAATGGCTTTATTGCTATATAGTTAAAATTTAACAAATGGTTAAAAAAAGCAAAAAAAAAATTTTATAATTTTTTATAAATTCATGAGAATCGCTTTATTTTAAATTAAAAAGCAACTTTAATTTTGTATTATCTAATAACTTCAATTGCACGTAGATCATTTTTATAAAAAGAAATAACTAAAACCTTATCCCCCTCAGTTGATTTTAAATAAAAATCCTTTGAACATGAAACATTTTCTATAAAAACATTCTTCTCTGGAAAGGAGATATTAAAGCAATAAAATACTTTTTTTCGCTTATTTTGCTTCCGAGTCTGTGTAAATTTCTTTTCTATAATACCATATTGCGCTTTTTGATATAAACTACAATGTATTGAAATAATGCTTTTAATAATTACAAAAATACATATAATCATAAGTATTACTATGATGCCAATAATAATTTTATCTGTAAGTTTAAAATTATCTGTTAGCATTATTATAAAATATGTTAACATAAAGACAATTACTGCTAAGGAAGCATAAAGTCCTATAATAGTTTTTAGCCTATGTTTTTTTATTATTCTTAATTGAGAGGCTGAAAACTCTATTCTATCTAATTCATTAATATTAATAGCTTTTTTAATATTATCCATAAAAATCCTCCATTAATTTATTTTGTTATTAAATTCAATATACTAATTATATCACCATAAAAATACAGTATACCTTTTTAAAACAATTTATTTTATAAAAGTATCATTTAAACTATTTTATTAAATGTTTAATATAAAAATATCAAAGTAAATTTGTTTGTAGTTTAAATGACTGTTAATTAAAAGTGTTAATTAAACTATAGTTATTATAACATTGAGTAATAACACCATGTATATACTTATAAAATCTAAAATATGTTACTGATGTCAAAAAGGTTAAGTTTTGATACTATATAATATTTTCAGGATTTGTAATTAATAAAAAATGCATGAATATATATTAACGTAATAATTAATTGTGAAGGGAATTGGTAAGTATTTATGCAGTTTTTAAGAAAGAAAGGTATTTTTAAAGATGTTTTTACGGATAAGACAATTATAGGATTTATTAAAGTTTTCATATTATCTATAGTGTTGACTTTAATAATATGTACTCCTGTTAGTTTAATATGTAAATATATTACATATGTCTTAGATTCTTCACTATCAGTAATTATAAATTCATATTTTAAAATTTCACACTCTTCAAAATTGCCAGATTCAGAACTAAAGCACTTAATTAGGAGAAATTTCTCCAGGCAGAACAGTATCATAACAACTTAAATAAGTTTTTTCTCCGTTTGGTAATTTTATTGTAACCTTATATCCAGTTAATGTCTCATCACTATTATTAGTGTAAGTTACCTTCATATAAACAGTTCCTGTAGAATCTGCTGCAAGCACCTTTATATCTAAATCAAAGTCTTCCAACTTAACAGCAGTTTCATTCTCTTTATTACCTGATGTTTGACTAATTATTATATTGATACTATCCTTATTTTCTGTAGCTGAATCTGTTATTCCATAAGCTACAAATGATAATGTAGTAGTAAAAACTAATGCTCCAACATTTAATTATTATAATAATTTATTATGTTTTATTAAGATGTTTTATTTTGGTTAAATAGCCTATACCTAAACCAATTAACATATACCCACTTATAGAAATTAAAAATGATATTATAGAAATGATACCTTTATTACTTACAAATATAGGTAATATTATCCATATTATTAATAATGTAATTCCAGATAGTATACTAAGTAAAGCGATTTTTTTCTTCTGCATTTATATCCCACCTTATGTATTATATTATCCATCCAAATGCATAACTTGCACAAGATTGTATGAAACCTATCAATCCTTTGTTTGAATTATTTATGGTATTAAAATTTATAGATGTAAAGCAAGAACATATTACAAGTCCTATTACACAAACAATAAATATGCCTACAAGAATTTTAATTACTTTATAATCATGCTCTCTTTTGCTATATAAATAATTATACTTATTTTTTTTCATAACACTCACTCCTTATTCTTAACCCTCTTTATTACATTTTGCTCCCATAATTTTGTTTAGTCAATATTTTACACATAATAAAAATACATAACAAATATACTAAAAAACAGTATATCTATTATGTATTCTGTGAAATATATCTAGTTTAAATAGGAAACTAGTCCTGGAGTAGCTAGTTAGTTTATTTTTTTGTATCTTAATTTTTGTTCTAATTTAATATTTATATTCATAATATAAAAAATTATAAAAATTTTTTTGCTTTTTTTAACCAGTTGTTAAATTTTAACTATATAGCAATAAAGCCATTTGTAAGCATTTTTAGAAAAGTTGAGGTAATATAATAATAATTATATTACCTCAATTCGGCATGATATCTATATTCCAAAGAAATTTTATGTTGCATATCTTGAAAAAAAATGATAATATATAAGCAAGAAATTTAAACATTAGTTAGAATTAAATTCTAGTTTTTACAATATAAATATTATTAATTAAATAAGAATTTTAATTTGAAAAAATTTTATATAAATAAAAAAGTTCCATTAACCCGTTTATTAAATGCCTGAGAAACATTTAATAAATTAAGTTATAGATATCTACACCATATCTATAAAGTTTGGATTAACGAAACTTATTAATTAACGCTACTAAATAAAACTAATCCTTAGTTTTAATATAGCTTAATTATACATTAATTATACTCTTATTTCAATATATTTATTCTACTTTTTTTAAAGTCTATTAAATATTTATAAAGTATAATTTGTAAAACAGTTTCCAAAGTTCTAATCTTTATAGTTATTTTATAGGGGTTAGAACTTTTTTATTTATCCAAAAAAGAAAGGCGGATAAATATATGAATAAAGAATTTTTAAGAATAGAAAAGGGATTTAGCGTAGACAAGGCAATAGAGTTAGGATTGGACATAAAAGATTTAGCTATTTTAAGAATGTTTGAGAATATTAGAAAATCAGGTAAAATGACTTACCATTTAGAAGGTGATGTGAAATACTATTGGGCTAATTACTCAGCCTTTGAAAAAGAATTGTCATTTTTTGGGATAGGTACAAAAACTATAGGTGCTAGATTTAAAAAGATGGAGAAGGTTGGATTAGTTATAAAGAAACTTATCAGAATAAAGAAAACCGATTTAAAAGAAAATGGTAGTGCTGGTACTTATAGCTGTATTGCTTTAGGTGAAAAATATTTTGAATTTGTTAATTATGTAAAGAATCATTTTGAATCTTTAAAACAACAATCTAATTCTACTAATGACCTTTGCCAAAATGAAAGCATAGGGGTTGCTGTCAAAAGGGAAAGGGGGCTATGCTCTCAAATGGGCAAACAAAAGAACAATAAACAAATAAACAAAACTATAACTAAAAAAGATACAAATACAACAACTACAAATAGCATACTAGATAAAATAAAGAAAACTGTTATAAAAGAGACTCCTGGAAATATAGAAGATGAGTTTGTTGTTGATAATAATACTTTAGAGTTATTAAAAGAAAATTTTAATGATGATCTTAATGCTTATAACAGAATTTTAGATTTGATAAAAATGCGTAAAATATCTTTTGAATACTTATTAGAAAAACTTAATATAGTTAAAAATATGTCTTGTAGAAACTTTGTTGGTGCTTTAATATCTGCTTAAAAAAATAATTGGGTAACAAAACAAACTTCTATATTAAACAATAATACAGTTATGTCTAAAAACAACAATAATAAACCTTCTAACTTTGCTAACTTTACTCAAAGAGAATATGACTATGATAAACTTGAAAAACAACTTTTAGGGTGGGAATAGTTAAAAAATAAATAGATTTTTATTTGGAACATTACATATATTATTTTATAAATTGTGATGATTAGTTTTACTTATTGTAGAGAAAATATTACCTTCTATAAAATATAAGTTTTAGTAATAAATACTATAAAGTAGTATTTGTATTTTATTTCTGCAGAGGTAATATATAATTTATATTCAATAAATAATGTTAATTAGAGTATATTAGTGATTCTTCACCAGTAACATTGTTAGTAAGATAGATTTGTATATTATTTAAATCTATTTTACTAGTATCATAATCTAAATAGGATTGAAAAAAATAAATTGTTTTTATATTCTCATTATAATGATTAGTTGAATTAATATCATTTATATAACGTTCATTATATCCAATAATTGGGTTTATATTATATATATTAACATAATCTTTTGATTTCAATTTTATATTATAGTCTTTTAAAATAGATTCAATCATTTTAGAGTTATCATAATTTAGATTGTAAATATTAAATTGAATTAGTTTCCAAGATTCAAGGTTAACAATACTTTCAATATTAAAGTTAATTTCATTTAAACATACTTCTTTATGCAAATGAGAGTAATTTTTATCGTCTTGAACTAAATTGTAATTTATATTAATTTTTTTATCATTATCGGAAAGATTTGCGGTTCCATCACCTGATAGCTTATAATTAATATTCATAAAATTATTCCTTTTTTTAGCTATAAAACATTCACTCATTTATGAAAAAATTTATAAAGGTTGATAAAGCAATATAAAGAATATGTAAAAACTTTAATCGAAAACAGATTGAGATCTTTAGATAAGGAACGCTAGAATCACTAGTGTTTTTATTTAAGTAATTTTTAGGTTGAAAATTTAATTTTGCCATATGCCTTATTTGCAATACTATTTTATATCTATTAACTTATCACATTTTCTTTTTTAACTTCGCTTGTTACTATAATTAAAAAATGAATTTATACAGTTAATATTATTTAAAATTAGAATTATTTTTAGTTTGATATCTAGCATATATTTTAAAGAAAGATTAAATGGAACATGGATATATCTTGAATCCGACCTCTTTCTTTAAATAAGTATTAAGTTTGTTTTTTTAGAATTTATACATAAAAATAAAATAGAAAAACTACATTTAACATCTTCTGCTTTAAAATAAAAAATAGTTTACTCAAAAATATTAAATATTTATACAATTATATCAACATATATCAAATAAATTATATATATTAGCAAGATCTATTTTTAAGGCTTATTATCATTGACTAATGCTGTATGATATATTCTTTTTAAAATCTACTTCTATTATTTTATCAAGTTGCTCACTTCCTCGTAAAGTTATTATTGCCTTATTATTATTAATCCATTTTATATTAGTATTGTATAAAGATAATGTTGCTCCATCATTATATATTTCAGTTTTGTAATTTTTAAAATTTAGAATTCCATTTATTCCTGTTTTTTTGAAAGTAAGTTTCACTGGATTTGAACCAAATAAAAAAGCCTCTTTATCTTTAATAATAATAACATTTTCCATGTTAGGTGAGATTGATTTCGTTAATGGAGTATAAATAAATACCTTATATATACCAGAAGTAAAAAAATATATCATTAGTATAATAAAAATGGATACACCTATTTTGAATTCAATAGATGTTTTGCGTCTTATTGTTTTAATCTCTTATACCTCCCATTCATATCTTATTTACTAATTATACAGATATTTTTGGATATCTGCACAGTATTTATTAAGTTTATCTAAATATAATATTATCTCTATTTTAGATTGCTTTTAGCATATGTCTTTAAACTTTTTTCCTGTCCATTAAAATTTTTTTATATTTTATAAATACAATTATACTATTATCCTTTTTTATTATTAATTTCGAGGATAAGTGAAGAAATTCCTATTGGATATATAATATTATTTAATAATATACTGTTTAAGTTTTTATATTCTATCAAAGGGATAATTAAAGATATTATTATAGATATTATATTTAATATATTTCTAATTTTATAATAATATTTTTCTTGAAATATGATTATATTTAATATGATAAAATATATTAAATATAATATAGTAAAAAGCAAATCATGTAAATTGAAAGTGTGATTATAACCATATGTTAATATAAAAATAAAAATTAAGGTTAAAATTTTCAAAACTATACCATAATATCCTAGAAAGTAAGCTAAATATTTCATATACTATTCTCCTTTATGTGAACTATAATATACTATAGATTAACATATTTTATTTAAAAAATACAAAATTTAAAAATATTAACTTTAAGCTTTTCTTTAAAATCAACAACTTTAGTTATTCCATTAGCAAAAGTATAATAAGTAAATAATCATCACTATAGTTTTATAAATTCTTTAGTATTTCACATATTCACCATATATCTCATGAAAATGAGGTGGCAAATGGTCATTAGGGTACATTTTTATTACTATTCCAAAAAAACTACTTATAACTGGCATAAAATTTACTTCATTTATTATTAAATGTGGTACTAGGAACAAGCTTCAGGTTCATTATCTTAGTTATCAGCATCTAGGAAATGAGTTAGTTTCTAAATTAATGGTTTTATGTCATAGTTGCCATCAAAAAGTGCATGGCAGGAAATTTTAAGTTGTAATGTTAAAGATATATGTATTTATTTATTGTATTGTTCTACTTAGAAACATATAATAGATAATATATAAAATAAGGTGGTGAAAAGCATGTTTATAAATGGAGTTAAAGGCGAAAAAGTTTTTACTATCTTTGGAGGAGTAAACGGAGTTGGAAAATCCACATTAAGAAATAAATCAGGGGTTCAAACATATATAATTGATCCAGATGATATAAGCAGAAATACTTTTGGAGATTATAGAAAAGCAACATTACTAGAGAACAAACTAATGGAAAATTTCATTAATTCAGATATGAGCTTTGGTAGAGAAACTACTTTGACAGGAAAAACTATTTTTAAAAAGATAACTTATTTAAAAGGCTTAGGCTATAAAATAAATTTAGTATTTATTCATGTTAATGATGTTAATATTTGTATAAAAAGAGTTGCTAAAAGAGTACGAGAAGGTGGTCATGATATACCTACAATAGACGTAGAAAGAAGATACGATACCATACTATCTAATTTAAAGGCTAATTTAGATATATTTGATACTATAACATTTTATGATAATACCAAAGGGGATTATAAGTTAGTTGGTCTAAAAAATGGAGATATTATGCAAGAATTAGTTAAAGGCAGTTATTTAACAACCAAAGGAATTATTACTTAGGCACTAGGAAATAAAATCTTAGTGCTTTTTTTAGCTTTATTTTTTATAAAATAGTGCAAAATTGAAATTGTTTTTATAAAAAAATAAGTGCAAACTAAGCATTTATCAGCTGTTCAAAATGTTAGTCTTCATACTAATGAATGATGAAAATGCTGAATATGTAACGATTAGTTATCCTAGAATACAAGAAGAAAATATTGAATTTAAAATAGATAATAGTTACATTTTAACAGGATTTATGTTATTATAGCTTAGCTAAAATCTTTTGTAATAGTACTAAACTTAGTAAAAGCAGTAGTAGATTAATTTCTATTACTGCTTACTTTTTTATTTAATTTATTATTAATGTTAATGTAAAAAATATTAAACATATAATTCCACAAATAATGCATATCCATTTAAAAAATTTTAATAAATTGCCCATTGTTTTTTACTCCTATTCATGCACAAATCCTCTATACACATATCCTGTTGTTCCATTTACACATACATATAAATATCCATCTGAATATCCTAAAATATTTACTGTTGTACCTACACCTAAATGATGTATTATTACACGGCTATGTGAATTAGGTTTACTATGTAAGTTCGCTCTATAATAACAAATTGTTCCTATATTAGAATTAGAATTTGCTTGTGATTGCACCTGAGTGTTGGTTTGTGCAGTTGTTTTAACAGTTTTATTATCTTGTATGACCTGTTTTTCGGTATTTGAATTATTATTGCATATATGGGTATTTGAATCTGTGTTGTTAGCAATAACATTAGTAGTACTACTAGTATTCTCTTTAGTTGAAGCATTTTGTGTATTGTCTGCTACATTTTTATTAATTGGAGATTGAACATTATTTGATGAAGCAGTGTTTCCAATACTTTTAGAATCATATTGAGAAGTGTTATTAGTATTTATTGAATCATTAGCCGAGGTAGTATTAGAAGATACATTTTCATTTGAAGATTTTAAAGTACCATTACTTGTACTAACTTGTGTTACAGTGCTTGAATTAGTAATATTACTATTAATTTGATTTGAGGTGTTATTTGTCTTATATCCGCACATTATAGATATACAAACTGCTACGAATAACATTGTAAACCCAATAATAATTATCATAGCTATTATTATTAAAGCTTTTAGTAATTTTTTCATTTGTGTCCTTCTTTCTTTTCCAAAAATGTTTCCAAATTTTATTATACAACATTTTTGCATTATATTTGTCAATATTCTTCCTCATCATCAGCCCAACCTAAAAGTTGCTTTTCTAATTTATCATAATCATATTTTCTTTGAGTGAAGTTAGCAAAAGTAGAAACTTCTTTTTTAGGTTTATTGAAATCTTTTTTAGTTTCAAATTTATAAGTTCTAGGCTCTAAATCCTTAACATAGAATTTAATACTAGTAATTTTTCTTCCTGTTTTAATATATTCAACATCATATATATCTAATAATTCCTTTTCTCTTAGTTCTTTAATTGCAGGTTCTATAACTCTAACTTTAAAGTTTTGGAATACTTTATATTTATCTTGCAACATTAAATATTTTTTAATTTCATCAACTGAATACTCTATAACTTTTTTACTACCTGTCCACATTCTTAACAATTCATAAAATCTTTGTGCATTAGTAGCCCCTAAACTTATATATTTGGTTACATTAGTAGGAGTAAATCCAGTAGTAGTATATTCATGAATTAATCCCAATAACCCTAGCGGGATTTCAATCTTAAATGTTTGTGTTGTAGTATTATAACTATAAAAACTTACTACGCTACTTACAGCCCATGAACCATTTTCTTTAATTTGTATAATTTCATTTTCTTTTAGATTTTTTAAAAATTCTTTAATACCTTCAACTGTATTATAATCTTTATGCTTTATCAATTTTTTCATATCATCTAAGTCTATTTCAGCAACATTAATTTTATTTTTCTGTATTTCGTAAAAAACTTTTTGCAGTACCCGATTCTGCGAGACTGTAAAATCATATTTTGCTTTAATGAGTGTATTACTTTTAAATAATATCTCTAACGTAGTCATTTATTTTTCTCCTTCTTTGGTTTATTTTACTATATTATAACTCGATACATAATATTTGTATAGTGTATTTTACATCTCCCCAATTTGTATCTAGTTAACGCCGAAAATCAGCATGAAAAGCCAATCTTCGAGTGCCTAAATACTTAAATACTATTAAATACTATATAAATACTATATAAATACTATATAAATACTATAAATAGAGAAAAAAAGACATAAAAATTTATATTTTTCTAAATTTATTTCAAGAATAATGCTTTATTATCCAATTTAATAAAAATATGGTATTATTATGATTTTGTGGTATAATTTTTATTAAATTGAATTTTAAAGGGTATTGTAATAAAAAAATTATATGTTCTATGTTACTTTTAGGAACAATAACTTCTACAGGCATTGTTCCTAATGCAACTAATAATGTTGATAAAGCAAGTAGAGTTTGGAGCAAGTCACAAGGATATTACACTAATAATATTGCAATTTGATAATGAAAATTTTTAATACAGTTTCTATAAAAAAGTAAATAGAGGTTTTATATGCGTTTTTTAAATAAAAAAAATATTATGTTTATTAGTTTAATTTTAACTTTAAACATATTGCTTATGCTTGTTTTTAAATATAAATATAGTCAAAAATATATACAAGAATTATCAAATCAATTTTATAGTACAAATAGCATTGAATTTTTTGATTCAAATATAAATAAGTATTTTGATATTCTAAAAAATAAAACTAATTACAGAATTTTTGTAGAATTAGATGATACTTTTAGATTTTTTAAATATAATGATAAAAATTGGAGTCCTCCTATATTAGAGGGAGAATTTTTTTCATTAAATACAACAGAAAAAACAGCAGTAGTTGGAAAAAATCTAGTTGATATCATACAAAATTTAAATGGTTCAAACGTTATTAAATTTAATAATGAATATTATAAAGTTATCGGTATAATGGGTGAAAGTTTTCCAACTAAAATAGACTCACTTGTATTATTAACATCTGATTCACCTACACAATTAAATAATGCCAAAATAGTAATTGATAGTGAAAATAAAACTTTGATAAAACATTTATCTAACCAATTAAAATCAAATTACAATATTACTTTATTAGAAAAAGAAGATTTAGGATTAAATAAACTTGTTAAATCTGATTTTTTTAGTAAATTATTCGTTTCTATAACAGTTCTTATTGTCATATTTAGCATATGTGTTTATCTTAGATATTGGTTTGAAAAACAAATAGCATTTTTAAGAGTTTTAAATTTATTAGGATTTAGAAGAAAAAAAATAATATGTATATTTCTCATAAATATATTTTTCAATATACTTATTTCAATCATATTTACTGCAATTATTATACTTTTATCAAATAAATTTTTTACATTTAATATGCTTATTTTAAGCAGTTTATTTACTAGTGCAATAATATTATCAATATCAATAATCTATATTTTTTCTTGGGCTAAAGCTATTAATAACTTGAGGAGGAGAATAAAAATATGATTTTTAAGGAACTTAAATTATATTTTAAAAAATATAAAGTAATTACAGTCATGATATATCTTCAAGTAACTTTAATTTTACTTTTACTAGGATCATTTTTATATTTTATGGATTCCTTGAAATACGAGGAAAATGGATTAAAAGAAACATATGAGGGGAAAGCTTTATATCAGCTGATAGATAATTATGTAAATGAAGATGAAGAAATCCTTATGAATAGTGATAACTCACTTGAAATAGTAAAAAATTATTATAATAATTTAAATTCAAGTAAAAATTTTCAATATTTAAATATCAATAATCAAGCAATAGGCTTAATTAACCATAATATTGACGATATTTTTAAATATGGGTATGAATTGGGTCAAATTCCAGAAACGAATAACAGTAATATTACACCTATTAAGTCAATTCAAATAAATAGACAGGCATTTGATTTTTTTAAAATAGATGTATCAGACGGGGTAAGCTTTTCGCAAGATGATTTTAAGTTTAATGACAATTTTATTCCTGTTATCTTAGGAGATTCCTATAAAGATATATATAAAGTTGGAGATATATTACAAATTGAATACTATTTAACTAAATTCAACGCCAAAGTAATTGGATTTGCTAAATCTGATAGTAAAGTTTTGCTAAATAGAAATATGGATGAATATTTAGATAGATATATGATTATCCCTCAAATAGATTTTGATAATCCAACTAATAAAACTGAATATGAATTTCAAAAAATAGTTTATTTAGTTAGGTCTAATGGGTATATTTGTGTAAATAATACTACTGAAGATATTCAAAATATGATGTTAGATATAAAGCTAATTTCTGAAAAAACAGGTTTTGATAAATACTTATTTATTGGTTATAATCCTCATTTAAATCAATATAACAACTTACTATCTATTATAAAAGAAAACCAAAATTTAATAAAAACAATACTATCATTAATTACTATTTTCAGTATTTTTATACTAGTATTAGTTATATTGCTACAAAACAAAAGACGACATCCTTATTTTGCAATACACTATATGCAAGGATCTACACTACCTCAAATTATTTTACAACAATACTTAGAGATTTTTATCATATTTATACTTGCATATATAACTTATTTTATTATATTAAATAATATATTCTTTATCGGTAATAGTAAAATTCACATTATTTTATTTTTATCTATTATCTTTTTAAATTTAATTTTAACTATATTTTCAGTAAAACAAATTGTTGCTAATTCAATTTATAAATTTTTAGCTGTTAATGAAACGGAGGAAAATTAAAATGATTATCAAAATAAACAATTTATCTAAAACTTTTAATGATGGTAAAAAAAAGAAAACTATTTTTGAAAATTTAAATTTAAGTATCAAAACTGGTCAATCAATAGCTATAACTGGTAGAAGTGGATGTGGCAAAACAACTCTTTTAAATATAATAGGTGGGCTTTTAGATTTTGATTATGGAGACTTATTTATAAATAACATAAACATAAATTCATTATCACTAAATCAAATTGCTGATTATAGAAAAAACTATTTCGGTTTTATAACTCAAAATTTTAATTTACTAGATGATAGAAATGTTTTTGAAAATGTTGCATTACCCTTATATTATTCTTCTATCAAGAAATCTGATATACAAAAACGTGTAAACACAATATTAACTACTTTAGATATATCTCATCTTGCTCAAAAAAATATAAAAAACCTTTCAGGTGGCGAAAAACAAAGAGTAGCTATTGCTAGAGCATTGGTCAAAAAATCAAAAATAATTTTAGCAGATGAGAAAACAGAATTAGATATATTGAATATATTTTCTAAATTAAAAAATTCTGGAATAACCTTAATAATTGTAACTCACAATGAAAAAGTAGCTAACAATTGCGATTTAGTATATGAATTAAAGAATAAAAGTCTTATTTCTATTCCAAAATAACTTTGTTTTAAATAAAATTAAATTTTTTATGATTTTAATTTCCATAGCAACCCATCTTCTTTCTAAAAAATATTATATATCCTAATAATTTATAATTAATTATAATATAATTGGTCATACCATTCAAATAGTTTTCTTATAGGTGTTAAAAAAAATAGTTAGAAAAAGAGAAATTACTAAGTTAGTTTTTTCTTACAAGAATATTAAATAAATGAGGTAATTATAAGTATGGCTCCTATCAATATCATTATGTAAGATATTAACTGACAAGTTTTTATTGCTTCAATAACACACATTTTTTCTAGTGTTTCCTGTTTTACATAAGGTAAACATAATAAAATAATACCTACCATTACACAAATATATCCTATACTGATAATAAAATAATTATTTATTTTTAATAAATATAAAATTAGCATTAATAATCCATAACTTCCCATTACTCCAAAGAAAGATAGAGCTTGTATACCTTGAGCCTTGTCTCTTTTAATAAGAAATTTTCTATATTTTTCTTCATGTTCTTGACAACAAAACATCCTATCATTTTCTATATTATTTCCACACCATTTACAATTCATATTGGACACTTCCTTTATAATCATTATATAAAAAATTTTTAAAAAAATATATATATAATTTTAAAATATCAGTTTCTCTACTATCATTATTACATGGTTTAGTTGGTTGGGATTGTGTGGAATTTAAGTTTCCCCAGAAATAATTAATTTTCATGCAAAATATAAGATTAAACATATGCTTATATATTGATAGTTTTTTAATATTTTTATATCTTATTTTTAATTTTATTTTATAACTTGATTACACTTATTTGTTATTTTATGTTTAAATATATATAATTAAGTTATATACAAAAATAAGATAGAAATGAATATTATAAAGGGAGAATAACATGAGATTAAATTTTTCCATAGAAAAAAATGATTTAATTAAAGCTAAAGCAACACTTGTTAATAGACATAAAATGGAGTTTAAAGATATCCATAAATGCATAATTAAAAATACTATTATTATGGTGCTTTTGATTATACTAATATATATGGTTAGTATGTATATATGTTTTAATGATAAACTAGATTATTTAATTTCATTGCCTATCTTTTATATAACAACTATTATTCTAATAGTGGTAGCTATTCTTGGTTCATTAATTCCTTTAGTTACATCAAAACTAATTTATAAAACTTGGGCATATAAACTGTTCAAATTTGACAAAACATTATTATTTAAAATGTTTACAATTTCCATTGAAAATAATAATTTAATTTTAGTTAATGATAATTATAGAATTACAACTCCATTAGTCATTGGCAATATCAGAGAAAGAGATAACACTTTATTTTTATTTGATGATGATAAATTTTTAATTATAATCCCCCTTTCAAAAGTTAATGATAAAGATAGTTTGTTAAACACTATAAATCAACATATTGAGGTGATTAGATTATGACTTATAAATTTAATTATGATAAGGATTTTATTAAATCTATAAATAAAACAAAAAAGGAACAATTTTTTCTATCACTTTCATATTCATTAGGATTTATAGGTATTACATTAACTATAATCATGTTTTTTATTAATCTTAATTTTAAATTTATTTTAGATAAAAATTTAGGTGTGGTTATATTATTTTTAATAGTAACTTTTTTTATATTATTCTTATTATGCTATAAATTTCATTCAAAGCTGTTTAATAAAATAATTGATAATTTAATATTTGTGGATACTTCTGAGCAATTCATAACATTAAATAATGAGTATATGCTTATTGGAAATAAAAATGTACAACAAAAGATTTACTTTACAGATATTATTTCAGCAGTATTTTCAGATGAATTTGTTACTATAAAAATTAAAAATAATACGTTATTTATACCAACTAACTTTGAAAATGGAGCTATTTTCTCCGAAATATTAGCTAATTATTTAGATAGCTAATATTATAATTTCAAAAATCAGTATTACTGTCTTTTGATGTGGATAATAGGTTGTTAGATATAATAATCAAGGTTATAGGAATTTGATATAAGTATGATAGGGTGAGGTTAAGGAGAGGTGGTGATAAATAAATTAACTAATTATTATATTTATCTAATCTAATTAATTGTTTTATTTCTGATATTAAATACTGTTTTAGTACCATTAGATAATCTTTTAGGTTTTTTCTTCATTCTGCGTAAAACTAATATGTTTCTAATAGCGAAGCCTGTTGCTATTATTCCTAGTATATAAAACCATGGATTATTTGAAACTGAGAAATAACTACTTGTTAAGGCCCACATATTCCAAGGAAGAAAGGAATTAATTGTTCCTATAAGAATAACTATTGCAAGCTTATACGAAGCTCCAATTTGAGTTTTTCTCTTTTCCCAATACAATCCTGGAACAATTGCTATAAGTATGTTTGTGAAAATAAACCATTTAAACATATATGGATCATCCATAAAGACTCTAAAAAGGTTAACTACACCTACAAAAACAATTATTTGTCCTAAAACTCTTAAAAAAGCATCTTTAATTTTTACAGGTTCATCATATAGATGCCCCCATATCGCTTGTCTTTCTACAAATATGCATTTATATAAATTGTAAACTTCAAAACAATTCCAAATAACAAGAGCTACTGATGCTAAATCAAAGAACCAAAAGCCTCCAACAGCTTTTGAAGCAACTGCAAACACAATAGCTCCCATACTATCATGAGCAAAATAAAATGTATGCATCCATACTGGATATGGGGCACTTTTTTCACGTCTAATTAACATAAAGCTATATACATATTCCATATATCCCAAAAAGAAAGTAATCCCAGCAACTATTAACAGTAGCTTAAAATGGGGATTAGCACTGCTAAATGCATAGGTAAAATCTTTTAGTGAATATGTTGTAGGATAAAAGGAAAATAATTTTTCAACCATATCTACCTCCTAAAATAAAGTTATAACTGTTGAATATTCTACATACGTGTATTATAATGTATTTCTATTATCATATACAATTGCCAATGTTTTATTATTTGGTGAATAATCCACATTTATAAATAATTTGTAGAAAAAAAAGGAGTAAAATTTATTAAAAATGGATAGAAGAAAAAGAAAAACAAGAAATAGCATTAGAAAAGCATTTAATGAGCTATTACTAAAAAAAGAATATAATACTATTACTATTACAGAAATAGCAACAACAGCTGATATAGATAGAAAGACTTTTTACCTTCACTATAATTCAATAGATGATATTTTAAAGGAATTCCAAGAAGAACAAATGTGTAAAGTTCAAGAGCTTTTAAAGGATGAGAGAACTGTAGATATAGGTAAGTTTTTTGAAGGTTTAAGTGCTATTATGATGGACAATGTAGAAATATACAGTAAAATTGCAAAAACAAAAAGATACATGTTCTTGATTATAGATTTTAAAAACATACTTAAAAATTCTATAATAGAATCCTTTAATAAAAAGTCAGATATGAAACAAGAAGTAATTAATATTTATGCTGAATACATAGCCTCAGGAATAGTTAACATCTATATTGATTGGCTTAATTCTGATACTGATTTAACTCTAAAAGAGCTTACTGATATTGCAAAAGGAGCAGTTTTAGGTGGTGGAGAAAAAATATTTAAAGAGATTATAAAAAAATGATTAGCCTAATTCCTTTTGATTCATTAAATTTATATTATTCGCTATTGCTTTTTCATAGGTAGAAGATTCTTTTAAATTATTATTTAGTACATATATAACATCTAGTCTTATGGCAATGTTTTAGACATAAGACTAATTATTAATATATTCATATAACTCCTTGTAAGTTTAATTTTATTTTTAATAATATAGACAATTATTATCTATCGTAACGCCGCACATATATTACTCAATATCTCTTTTTGAAAATAATACACATGAACTTAATACTGTTATTATTCCAATTGATAAAAATACAAAAGAACAAATTAGTATATCTAAAGGATTTGATGTAAAATCTATTATTATATTACGCATATTTCCCAATTTATATTTGGGAAAATGTTGTAAATATCCAATTAATACTTTATAATACAATATATAAATATTTATGTAAATTAGAATGGTATTGTAAAAATAGTGAAATAGATATTGGTGTAGCCCTTGTAATGGTAGATTGTAATAACTTTATTAATCCTAAAGATAAGTCAGCAAATGTTGGATATATGATATATCAGAGGGTAATGAAGTTAGAGGAAGAAAATTTTTAATACTCCTGTAGCTGGTAAAAATATAGAAATTATATTAGAAAAAATTATAAATTTCATTGGAAAAGTGTTAGAGATTTTTGGGTTTACTGAATTAGAAGGATATTAAATTTAATAATGAGGAGTTTTAGTTATGAAAAAGATAGGTGAAAATTTAAAAAAGGAACAAATAGCAGGATGTAAGGGTTATATGAGATGGTATAGAATAATTGATGGGGAGCTTAGACTATTTATAAATGAAAAAGCATTAAACGATAATGGTGAAAAGCTAAATAATGTTTATTATACTAAGAATATAGCACATCTATGTGTTGATGGTATGGATTATTGTAATAAATTTTATGAAAGATTTAAGGAGTTTCCTGTAAGGGTTTATATAAAATCAGATTTAGGGACTTTATATAATGAGTTTGAAGTAAAAAGTTTTGGTATTTGTGATAAGGGGTTAGAAGTAATATTTGCTTAATCCATTAAATTACTCAGCAAAATTTTCATACTATTTCTGTTCGAATAATTGTACCTTTTAATTTGCTTATACAATCTTTTATATTAAAAGTAAGAATAGCTTTATGTATTTGCTTTAATGCAATTTTTTAACAGAGTAATGACCTCCGTTTTCTAACATTACAATTTTTGTATCCACATTATTAATTCTATTTAAAAACGGTTTGCTAAGTCTTAGTGGAGTCCACCTATCGTTTTTGGATTGAGTTAATAATATTGGACAAGTATCAAAATCTTCAGGGTTTATTAAAGGTCTATGATTGATATAAGTATTTAAAAATTTCACAGTACAACTATTACTGGCTGATGTTTTATCCTTCATAAAGGCTTTCATTACATTATCATTATTACACAACGCCCATATTTTATAAGCAATACGCATTTTTAATGGTATTTTTCCTAATCCTAATTTTAAAGATAGAGCAAGCATAGTAATAGCAATATGACTCATAAACTAATTATTACATATTATATTTCTCACATCTTTATTGGTTTGAAAAAAATATATAAAACACCTTACTTAAATAATAGCAAGATGTTTATATTTGTGTTTAAAATTAACCACTAGTTAATTTTCGTTATTATTTTCCATAATATTTATTAATAATCTTCCCCATCATCAATCTGACCTAAAAATTACTTTTCTAAATTTATCATAATCATATTTTCTTTGAGTGAAGTTAGCAAAAGTAGAAACTTCTTTTTTAGATTTATCAATTATAAAACTATTTGTTATTTCTCTTTAAATAACTCATTTTAAGATTGCATATTATACCATCCTTTTGGAAATCTAAGATATTATATTTATTATTTATATCATAAAGTACCTATTACCAAAATACCTTAACCATATATTTTCAAAACAATATTCTATTTTTTAAAATTAATCAACCTTTCTTATCAATCCCATTATTCCTGCAATTATTAATAAAATACTTGAAATTATCTGCAATAAGTTAGTAAATATAAATAAAATAGCTAAAATTATAAGCATAATACTTACTATCTTTATTTTTTTCTCTATAAAACAAATGCATATAATAGTTAATATCCCTATTATTCCGCCAATAATACAACTTATTGAAGAAACACGTATTAATTGTTCTGGTAAACCAAAGTCATTATATACAACTGCAAATATTAAAATACCAACACCCAAAGATACAAGTAATCCTAAAATAGCCCCAGTAAGACCTAAAATAAATTCTGGTAATCTTTTCATAAAAATTATTATTCCTTTTAATTACATTTTAATTGTATTAATTTTTCTATCTCAGATTGTATCTTAACTTCAACTATATTAAAGTTATTATTTTCTATTAATTTTTTATATCTAACATATTTTTATAATGACTTTCATTGTGAAAATCTTTATATTTATTTTTCATATTTATTAAGTTATAGTTTAAGGATATATTATTATTTTCCTTGATAAAATTTTTAATCCAGCTGTTTTTATTAGATAACTTAAGTTCATTGCATTTACTTAAATACTATGCATAATTTTCTATTAGATCATTGATAAATTTATCCACATAGTAACCCCCATAAATTTTATAATACTATTTAATTATAAATATAAAAAGTAATATTTTCCATAATTATTATAAATTTAACATTTATATATAACTGAGAAACTCTCTACAATGATTTCTGAGAGGTTTTTTATATTTTAGTATATATTCAAAAATCCTATCAGAATCGATTATAGAAGTTTATAAAAGTATATTAATGTAAAACATAGATTTATTTTAACCGAGTGAATGATAAAATACGGAATGTATCACACTACTTTTTTATTTGAAATATTATAATTATTATAATATTTTTTAAATTTTTAATTGCTTATTTTATAAGTAATTTTGAGATTAAAATATGAATTAAATTGTATATTTGTTAAATATCAAATAACAGTTACTGTATCTAATAATAAAGTAGAAGCATTTCACGCTAAAGAACAATAAATAACTTTCTATATTGTTTTATATCTAAAATATTTTACTGATAAGTTATACAATATTATATTAATAATTATTGCAATCAATAGAATTATCATTGAAAAAATATTCATATGTTTATTAATATATGCAAATAAATACGGATATTTTGTTATTAAGAATAAAATTACAAACATAAATACAGCAACTACATAAAGAGAATTTTGTGCTGTAGAATAATTTTTTTTAAAAAACACTGTTGTAAATACTGCTGAAAAAATGCTTGAAATCGAGATAATTATAATTGCATAATCTATAGGTAAAATATAATAATTAACTTTAATAGATTTGAAAAATATGTTTAATATAAGTTCTAATAAAATAGCAAATATACCAAATGAGATATTTTCTATAAACTTACTTAAAACAATATCATTTAATTTTATAGGTAACATTTTAAAAAAATAAATTGTTTTATCCCTTTCATCAGAATAAAAAATTTTATTTGAACAATAAAAACACATTAAAAATACAGATAATACATAAAATATATACATATCTCCATGCCCTTTAAATGCACAAAATGCTGACAGAATTATACTTAGCACTATCCCTATTGCTAATGTTTTTTTATTAAACATAATATCTTTAATTAGTAGATTTTTCATATTAATCCCTCTCCTTTTCAACAAGTGAAATTAATATATTTTCTAAACTAATATCTTCAATCTTTTTAATATATTTTTTATTTTTGAATTTTTCAATGTTATTTGTTATTCCTTTATTAAGTTTGTATGATATTAACTGCTTTTTTATTTCTTCGGGAAAATCATCAGTAAACTCAATTTCTTTATAATTATTTAATAATTTATCTTTATATTCTTTTAATAGTATTTGTCCATTATCTATAAAATAAATAATATCTGCTATATTAATCATATCCTCTGTTATATGAGAAGAAAAAAATACACTTAATTTTTTATTTTTGCATTCGTTTTTTATCATGTCTAAGACCTCTTTTCTTATAATTGGGTCTAATCCTGCTGTTGCCTCATCCATTACAAGTAGTTTAGGATTATGACTTAAAGCCAAACATAAATTAAACTTTAGATTCATTCCTCTTGAAAGTTCAGAAGTTTGTAAATCCAAATTTAAATTAAATAAATTAATCATTCTTTCAAACTTACTATCATCCCAATTTTTATAAAATTTCTTAACAAATTTACTTATTTCTCTACAACTAATATCTCTATAGAAATAAGATTTATCTCCTACATATCCTATAATTTCTTTAGCTTTCTTTGAGTTAGCTTTTATTCCGTCAATTAATATATTACCAGAATCATATTCTATTAAATTAGTTATACTTTTAATAGTAGTGCTTTTTCCTGCACCATTTTTACCTATAAATCCTACTATTGAATTTTTTGGGACATTTATATTTATATTTTTTAATTGAAATCTTTTAAATTTTTTATTTAAATCTTTTACTTCTAAAATATACTCTTCCAATTTCTTAACTCCTTGTATTTAATTTACAGGTATATTTTAACTCTTATTGTTATCGCTATCAAATATTAAATTTGTTAAATATTCAATAATAAAGTAAATTATATACAGAATGATATCTTACACTCTGTTTTTTAATAATTATAGAAAAATAAATTTTTATTATTGAATTTTAAAATATATGGAATAAAAAAGTTTTCACATATTTGTCTCATTTTTATATTTTTTTTATATAACCTTCATT